>CAZNMK010000457.1:0-2552 GCA_964574045.1 uncultured Roseovarius sp.
GGCGCGCCGCGCCGCCATCGGCTCGCTCGTCGATCTGGTTCTGGCGCTGAGGTGAGGCGACCCTACCCGGCTCCGACCCGTGCCCGAAACCGCTGAACGAACCGCGCCCGCGCCTCGGGCAGCGGCTTGTGGCCCAGCTCCGGCGCGACGCGGGTGTTCAGGAAATGGCCGGTCACCGCCAGCGCCTCGGCGATCTCGGCATCGGACGCGGGCCCCTCGCCCAGCAGGCAGGGCGGCAGCGGCAACAGCCGGTCGGCCCAGTCGCCCGCGCCCTGCCGCGACACCGCCCGCCCGGTCCGGGGCGAAACGAAACTCAGATCGTTCGCCTCCGGCCCGAGCACCGCGCATCCCGTCAGGTCGAGCCCGAAACCGAGATCGTCGAGCAGCGCCATTTCCCAGCGCAGATAGGCCAGCGGCCAGAGATCCCCCTGCCCCAGCAGATCGAGCAGCGCCTCGGTCCTGCGGTAGAGCCGGGCATGCGGCTCGCGCTCGGGCAGGCAGAAGATCAGCAACGCCAGCACCGCCCCCAGCCCCGACAGCGCCATCCGGTCGCCCATCGCCCAGGCGCGCGAGCGCAGCGGTTCGACCGTGAAGGTGCCGATGTGGTCCTCCAGCCGCGCGCGCCAGGTCACATCGAGCTGCGCGCCGGGCTGCAGCACCGGCATGAGCCGCCGCGACGCGCCGCCGCGCACCACCCCGGCGTGGCGCCCGCGTTCGGGCGTGAACACCTCGACGATGGCCGCGCTTTCGCCGTGCCGCCGGCTGGACAGCAGGATGCCCTGATCGCGCCATTCCATGCCCGCACCTCGTTTCAACGTCCCGCATGGGACACCATAAACACGGCCGTGCCAAGGGCGATGGAAACGACTCGCCTTATGTGGTTAGGTGCCCCGGACACGATTGCTACGGGGGAGGTGTTGATGTCGTCCATGCTCAAGGGTGCGGTGGTTTCGGCGGGTCTGGCGCTGGCGGCGTCGTCCGCGATGGCGCAGGAAAACGTGATGGTGGTCTTTGACGGCTCAAACTCGATGTGGGGCCAGATCGACGGCACCGCCAAGATCGAGATCGCCCGCGACGTGATGGAAACCCTTCTGGGCGACTGGACCGACGATCGCGCGGTGGGGCTGATGGCCTATGGCCACCGCCGGCGCGGCGACTGCGGCGACATCGAAACCCTGGTGCAGCCCGGCACGGGCACGCGGGCCGACATCCTCGACCGGGTCAGGCGCGTCACCCCCACCGGCAAGACGCCGCTGACCGACGCGGTCGAGCGCGCGGCGCGGGAGCTGTCCTATACCGACCGGCCGGCCACCGTGGTGCTGATCTCGGACGGGCTGGAAAGCTGCGACCGCGATCCCTGCGCGCTGGCGCGCACGCTGGAACAGAGCGGTGTGCGCTTTACCGCGCATGTCGTCGGCTTCGGGCTGGGCGCCGATCAGGACGATACCTCGCTTTCGTGCATCGCCAAGGAGACCGGCGGAACCTATATCCAGGCGTCGAACGCCGACGAGCTGAAGGCGGCGATGTCGAGCGTCAGCACCGCCGTCGCGGCGGCCGCCCCCGAACCCGAGCCCGAACCCGAACCGGCGGCCGAACCCGAACCGGAGCCCGAACCGGCCCTGCCCGAGGTCGCCGTGTCCGGCCCCGGCACCGCCATCGGCGGCTCCATCGTCGAGGTGACATGGAACCCCACCGTCGACGAGGGCGATTACATCACCATCGTTCCGATGGGCACGAAAGAGGGCGAATACGGTCCCTACCAGGCGGTGCGCGGCGGCCTTTCCGTGGCGCTGGATGCACCGGCGCGCGAAGGCGTCTACGAAATCCGCTACGTGCATCGCGACGGCAACGTCACGCTGGGCCGCGACACGCTGGAACTGACCCCGCCCGAGGTCGCGCTCAACGGGCCCGACCGGGTGCTGACGGGGGCCGAGTTCGACCTTTCGTGGACACCGTCGATCAACCCCGGCGACTATGTCACCATCGTTCCGGCCGGCGCCGAGCCGGGCAGCTATCTGAGCTATGCCACCGTCCGGGACAAGACCGAGGCAACGCTGACCGCCCCGGCCGATGCGGGGCTTTACGAGCTGCGCTATGTCCTCAAGGCCGATCAGATGACGGTTGCGAGCCGCGGCATCGAGATCGCCGCGCCCGAGGTCACGCTGAACGTGCCCGAGCGCGCGCTCGCGGGTGCGAAGTTCCCGGTCGGCTGGACCGGCGCGATCAACCCGCGCGACTATGTCACCATCGTCCCGCAAGGCACCAAGGAGGGCGAGTACGGCAACTATGTCGTCGTCCGCGACAAGACCGAAGACACCCTGCAGGCCCCGGCCGAGGCGGGGCTCTACGAGGTCCGCTACGTGCTGCGCGAGGGCGGCAGGACGATGGCCAGCGCCGCGATCGAGATCGCCGAGGGCGAGGTTACCGTCAGCGCCCCTGAAACCGCCACCGCCGGCGCCAGGTTCGAGGTGTCGTGGACCGGGACGGTGAATGGCAACGACTATGTCACCATCGTCCCGCAAGGCACCAAGGAGGGCGAGTACGGCAACTAT
>CAZNMK010000458.1:0-2547 GCA_964574045.1 uncultured Roseovarius sp.
CGCACCGGGTGATCTGGTTTCTCGACGGGCGCATCGACCGGGTCGAGGTGAACGAAACCCGCGTCGCCCCGTCCGAGATCGTGTGGTGAGGGGACGGCCGTGAACGCGCTCGACCGCAAGCTGCTGCGCGATCTTCGGCGGCTCTGGGCGCAGGCGCTGGCGATCGCGCTGGTGCTCGCCTGCGGCGTGGCGATCCTGCTCACGACCTTCGGCACCTACGGCGCGCTCGAAGAGACCCGCCGCGCCTACTACGAGCGCAACCGCTTTGCCGATGTCTTTGCCGACGCCCGCCGCGCGCCGCTGCCGCTGATGCAGGACATCCGCGCCATCCCCGGCGTGCGCGCGGCCGAGCCGCGGATTTCCGAGTTCGCGGTGCTCGACGTGCCCGGCCGGGCCGAGACCGTGACCGCTCGCATCCTGTCGCTGCCCTCGCAGGGCGCGGGGCTGCTGAACCTGCCGGTGCTGCGCACGGGCCGCCTGCCGCGCGCGGATGCAACCGACGAGGTGGCCGTGAACGCCCCTTTCGCCGCCGCCAACGGGCTGGTCCCCGGCGACGGTTTCCTGGCCAATCTCAACGGGCGCAAGCGCGCGCTGACCCTGACCGGCACGGTCCTGTCGCCCGAATTCATCTATACCATCGGTCCCGGCGCGATGATGCCCGACAACGAGACCTTCGGCATCCTGTGGATGCCCGAGCGCGCGCTGCAGGCCGCCTATGACATGGACGGCGCCTTCAACAACGTCACGCTGGCGCTTGGCCGCGACGCCGACGAGAACGAGGCGATCGACCGGCTCGACAACCTGCTCGAACCTTACGGCGGCTTCGGCGCCTACGGGCGCGACACCCATGTGTCGAACAGCTTCATCGAGGCCGAGCTGGAACAGCAGAAGGCGGGCGCGGTGATCCTGCCGCCGGTCTTCTACGGCATCGCCGCGTTTCTGGTGGGCATGGTGATCAGCCGGATCGTGGCGCTGGAGCGCAGCGAGATCGGGCTCCTGAAGGCGATCGGCTATTCCAACGCCACGATCTGCCTGCACTACCTGATGCTGGCGGGGCTCATCGCCGTGGCCGGCACGCTGATCGGCTGGGCGGCGGGTACGTGGCTGGCGCGGGCGCTGGCGCGGCTCTACGCCCAGTTCTTCGACTTTCCCTACCTCATCTACAACGTCAGCTACACCGCCTACGCGCTTTCGGGTCTGCTGGCGATCGCGGCGGCGGCGCTGGGGGCGGCGCGCAGCGCGCTCAGGGCCGCGCGCCTGGCCCCGGCGGTGGCGATGGCGCCGCCGGCGCCGCCGCGCTTTCGCCGCACGATCCTCGACCGGGCGCTTGCCGCGCTGCACCTGTCGCAGCCGTCGATGATGATCCTGCGCAGCCTGATGCGCTGGCCGGTGCGCTCGGCCATGACCGCGCTGGGGCTGTCGCTGGCGGTGGCGGTGTTGGTGGCGGCGGGGTTCTTTTCGTCGGCGCTGGACGAGATCGTCGACACGACCTTCAACCAGGCCAACCGGCAGGATGCGATGCTCATGTTCGAGCCCGACATCCCCGAGACCGCGCTGGCCGAGGTTGCGCGCCTGCCCGGCGTGCTGCGCGCCGAAGGCCAGCAGTTCCACGCCGCCGTGCTGCGCCACGGCCACCGCGAAAAGGACGTCTCGATCGAGGCCCGCCGCCCCGGTGCCGACCTGGCCCGGATCATCGCCTCGGATGGCCGGGCGACCGACCCGCCGGCGCAGGGCCTGATGCTGTCGGAACGGCTGGCCGATCAGCTTGGCGTGCTCCCCGGCGGCATCGTCGAGATCGAGCTGCTGGGCGGGCGCAACGAAACCCATCTCGCCCCCGTCGCCGGCACCGTGACCCAGTATGTCGGCCTCGGCGCCTACATGGACCTCGACGCCTTCAGCCGGATGCTGCGGCAGGCGCCGCGCATCTCGGTCGCCAACATGACGCTGGACGAGGCCGCCCTGCCGCGCCTCTACCGGGTACTCAAGGACACGCCCGAACTGAGCGGGCTGGTGCTGCTCGACAAGATGCAGCGCTCGTTCGAGGAGACGATCCACAAGAACGTCAACATCATGACCTCGGTCTACATGGTCGTGGCGGTGCTGATCACCGTCGGCGTGGCCTATAACGGTGCGCGCATACTGCTGTCGGAACGCGCGCGCGAACTGGCCAGCCTGCGCATCCTGGGCTTTTCGCGCAGCGAGGTGTCGTTCATCCTGCTGGGCGAGACGATGCTGCTGGCGCTGCTGGCGCTGCCGCTGGCGTGGCTCCTGGGGGCGGGGATCGCCGCGGCGATGGTGAAAGGGTCGAGCAGCGATCTCTACGCCATTCCGCTGGTGCTGGAACCGGCGGGTTTTGCCCGCGCCAGCCTGGTCGTGCTCGTCGCGACGCTGGGCTCGGCCCTGCTGGTGCGCCGGCGGCTCGACCGGCTGAACCTGGTGGAAGTGATGAAGACCCGTGAGTGAGGATGACCGATGAAGATGAGAACCGTTCTGATGGCCGGGATCGGTCTTTTGGCGGTGATGTTCCTGGGCATCGTCGCGTTTCGC
>CAZNMK010000459.1:0-2532 GCA_964574045.1 uncultured Roseovarius sp.
GCGCCACGCCGCCAGTGGTCATGAACGACGAGGCGAGGATGAAGAACGGGATCGCGAGCAGCGTGAAATGCCCCTCGAAGGCGGAAAACAGCGTCTGCGCGATCGAGCCCAGCGAACTGTCGGAGAACCACAGCAGAAAGAGCGTGGAACTCAGCCCCAGCGCCACCGCGATGGGCACGCCGATCAGCAGCAGACCCACCACCATCACGAAGAGAAGGACAACCTCCATCAGTCGTTCCCCCCGGTCTCATTGCCGTGCGGGCGCAGCGTCTCGAGATCGTCCTCGACCTCGTGGCTGGCCACCAGCCGGTCGATATCGCCCCGCCAGATCGCCACCGCCGCCTGCCCGAAACGGAAGGTCAGCAACAGCATCGACACGGGCAGCACCAGATAGGGGATCGCCCTGGGTATCTTTTCGTATTCCTCGCCGTAGTTGATCCAGCCCTCGACGAACCGCAGGATGCCCGGCATCGGAATATCCTGCACCTCGTACCAGCCCTGGCCGCGGGCGCCGAGGTCCAGACCCGTCGGAAACCAGCGCCCGGTGGTGGGCGGCAGCTCGCCATAGGGCGCCCAGTAATCCCACGCGCCCTTGAGCAAGAGCAGCGAAAAGGCCAGGCAGCAGGCGACCGAAAACAGCGCCATCGCCCGGCGGGCGGCCGGCGGCATCATGTTGATGATCGCGTCGACGCCCAGGTGGCTGTGCTTCTTGACCGCGTAGGACGCGCCAAGCAGCACCAGCCAGCCGAACATGAACACCGTCAGTTCCAGCGCCCACAGGATGTTGGAATTGAAGATGTAGCGCGCGATCACATTGGCAAAGGTGATCGCCGTCATCAGACCGAGAAGCACGGCGATCACCGTCTCCTCGATCCGGTCCACGAGGTTGGCACCGTGGCCTTTGGCGTGCATTGTCTGTCCCCTCCCCCCGCGATTGCGCGGTTGGGGCAAGCCCCCGAAAAGGCCCGCCCCCGTTGGGATGCGCCCGTTCGGGCGCACCCGCGCGCCATTACATACTGGCGTTGATTTCCTGGGCCGCGTCGATGTTTTCCTGCCCGACGTCGTCCTTGAACTGCTCCCAGACCGGCTTCATCGCCTCGACCCACTCGGCGCGCTGCTCGGGCGTCAGTTCGCGCACCGTGCCGCCGGCATCTATGATCGCCTGCCGGGCAGCCGCGTTGACGGCGGTCGATTCGGCATTCCTGGCCTCGGTGACCTCGTGGAGGATGGTCAGGAACTGGTCGCGCACCGCCGGGTCGAGACTGTCGAGCCAGTCGACGCTGGTCACGACCAGATAGTCGATCACGCCGTGATTGGTTTCGGTGATGCCGTCCTGCACCTCGAAGAACTTCTTGCCGTAGATGTTCGACCAGGTGTTTTCCTGCCCGTCGACGACACCCTGCTGCAGCGCGCCGTAGACCTCGGAAAAGGCCATCTTCTGCGGGCTGCCGCCGATCGCCTCCATCTGCGCGACCAGCACGTCGGAGGACTGCACGCGGAATTTCAGCCCGTTGGCGTCCGAGGGCGCCAGCAGCGGCCTGTTGGCCGACATCTGCTTCATCCCGTTGTGCCAGTAGGCGAGCCCCTGCAGGCCACGCCGCTGCATGCTGTCGAGCAATGCCTGCCCGGCGTCGGAAGACTGGAACGCGTCGACCGCCTTGATGTCCCTGAACATGAAGGGCAGATCGAAGATGCGGAACTGCTTGGTGAACTTCTCGAACTTCGACAGGCTCGGCGCGGCCAGCTGCACGTCGCCCTGCAGCATCGCCTCGAGCACCTTGTTGTCGTCATAGAGCGTGGAGTTCGGATAGACCTCCATGCACATGGTGCCGTCCATCTCTTCGTTCACGCGTTTCTCCAGCAGCGAGGCGGCGATGCCCTTGGGGTGCTTGTCGGTGTTGGTGACGTGGCTGAACTTGACGACGATCTCGCCATCGTCGCAGGCGGCGGAAACGGCGGTGGCCGAGACGCTCAGCGCCAGTGCGGTAGCGGCAGCAGTCAGGAATTTCATGTCGGTATCTCCTCCTGGGATTGATCAAGTCGTTGAGATGGCAGCCGCGGCGAACGCGGTCGACCCCAGTTTCAACGACAATGGCACCGTTGCTCAAGCATTAGTTTTCGCGTCCCCATCCGTAGAAAGTTTTTCCGGTCTGTCCAAGGCCAATCAATGCCTGCGGCCAATCGCTGTGGCCAGGGCGCGTCGCGCCTGATCGGTTGTCCACCCGCCCCGGGCGTGACCCGGGGCCCCGCCATCGCGAAAGGAGGTCCGGCCCAGGGCCGGGACGGGTATTGGACATGATCAGACGCAACACGCTTCCAGAGGGACAGCGCCGGCACGAAAACGCCGCACGCGCCCCTTCGCGGGCGGTCCGGCGGCAGCGCCCGACCGCCGCTGTTTCGGATGCCGCGCCAGCCCCTCAGCCCCCCGCCGCGGCCACCGCCTCGGCCAGCGGCCCGGCACCAAAGCGCACCGGGTCGGCGACCGGCAGCCCGGTCTCGGCGGCGACGGCCGCGATCTCGCCCTGCGCCGCG
>CAZNMK010000460.1:0-2530 GCA_964574045.1 uncultured Roseovarius sp.
CCCCTCTCCGCACCGAGCACCATGAGCGCCGTCGCCCAAGCATCGGCCTCGGCACAGGTGCGGGCCACCACGGTGACGGAGGCCGGCGAGGCGATCAGCGGCGCGCCACGTCTCGGATCCATGGTATGCGACAGGCGGCGCCCCTGAACCTCGACCCAATGGCGGTAGTCACCGGAGGTCGCCACGGCGGCGTCCTGCAGCGCCAGAACCGAATGCGGCGTCCGGCGATCAGGGTCCGGCGCTTCTACCGCGATGATCCATGCCTCGCCATCGGGGCGCAGGCCCATGGCACGCATCTCACCGTCGATGCCGACAAGGGCGTCGGCAATCCCATGATCGCGCAAGGTCTCGGCGAGCCGGTCGACGCCATAGCCCTTGGCGATGCCGTTCAGATCCAGCGCAATGGGCGCGGTCTTGCGCAACTGCATCCCCTCGATCTCCAGCACCTCCTGCGCCGGGCGGCGGGGGGCGTCCATCACGGCGCGGATACCCTCGGGCGCGGCGGCCCCGGGCCCGAAACCCCAGGCCGTCACCGCATCGCCCATGCCGATATCGAAGGCCCCGCCCGAGGCGCGCCCGATCTCGAGCCCGAGGCGCAGGACCGCCCGCAGTTGCTCCGGCACCACCACCCAATCGTCCACCGGCGCCGCATTGATCCGCATGAGCGCGCTCTCCGCGTTCCACGTCGACATCTGCTTGTCCACCTCGTCGACAGCCGCCTGAAGGGCGGCACGGATTGCATCCGTGTCGCGGCCCCGATCCGCGAAGAACAGCGCCGACCAGCGCGTGCCCATGGTGGGGCCGTTCAGGGCGATGCGCGCGCGCTCAGTAGACATCTTCGACATACCGCCCCTCTGCCTTTAGGACTGCGGGCGTAAGCCCGGCAGGTGCGAGGATCTCGGCCAACGCATCGCTCACGCCCGTGGCCATGTCGCGCCCGCCGCAGACCATCACACGCGCCCCGTCGCAGATAAGCCGGGCCACCTGCGCCGCGTCGGCGCGCAAGGCGTCCTGCACATAACTGCGCCGCGCGCCGCGCGAGACGGCGGTGACAAGCCGGGTCAACCGCCCCTCAGCCTGCCAGCCGGGCATCTCTTCGCCATAGAAGAAATCGCTGTCCGCATGCCGCATCCCGAAAAACAGGTGCACGGGCCTGTGCCGCGCATTGCCGCGGATGAAGCCCGCCAGCGGCCCGATGCCGGTGCCCGCCCCGATCAGGATCAGCGGGGTGCGACCGCGGTCGGCGTGAAAGCCGGAATTGCGGCGCAGGAAGGCCGTGACCCTAGCGCCCGGCTCCAAGGCGGTCAGCTGGCCCGAGGCCAGCCCGCCCGGATGCTTGCGCACAACGATCTCCACGAAGCCGTCGCGGCGACCCGAGGCCAGCGAGTAGAGACGTGGCACGGCGCTGCCCTGCGGCAGGACACCGATCAGGTCGCCCGCCTGAAACCGTGCGAAACCCGCCCCGGTCAGCCGCTGCCACAGCGTCGCGCGCGGCAAGGCGAAGCGCAGGATCGCGGCCCCCGCCTGCATCTCGGCCCCGTAGTTGCGCCGCGAGACGAGGGTCAATGTTTCGGTGCGCGGCGAGACGGGCTGGTGAGAAAGCTCGAGAGAGATGCTAAGCGCCTCGCCAAGAGCGCGGCCCCAGCGCGCGAAATCCTGCGGGGACTGGCGGTCGATTGCGTCAAGCGGCAGAAGCTCCGGCCAGTCCTTCGCTTGCGCTGCTGCCGCAACGTCCTTGGCAAAGGCGCAATAGGCCGGAAAACTCCGATCTCCGAAACCAAGCACAGCCATGGGAATATCCGGCGCTCCGTCGAGGGCGTTCAACCGGTCGAGGAAGCCCTTCGCCGAGGCCGGCGCAGCCCCGTCGCCATAGGTCGCGGCGAGCACGATGATGCGCTCGGCTCGGGCGTAGCGCTCTGGCGCGAAGCCCGACATCGGGCCAACATGGACGCCCTGCCCCGCTGCCGTCAGCGAGGCATGCAGGGTCGCGGCGAAGCCCCAGGTGCTGCCACCCTCGCTGCCGACAAGAAGGATCGTCTCGGCACGGCCCGCGGGCTGGTTGCCGCGGATGCGCGGCCGCCCGCGCCGCCCGGCAAACCAGATCAGGACGCCGGTCACGCCCATCGCCGGCACTCCGAGCGCCATCATCCCGAGCACAAGGCCGAGCGTCGCGGCCCCCTGCCCCGTGTGCAGCATGTAAATGGTTTCCGAGACGCGCTCCCACCCGGTCAGGTCGGCCCATGCCACGAGCGCGCCGGTTCCCTGGTCAAGATAGCCGGTGCCCCGGTCGGTCTTCAGTGTGAACACGTCCGTCGCATCGCCGGGATAGGGAAAGCTCAGTTCGCGCAGCTCGGCGACGGGCGTCTGCAGCAGCGTGGCCATCTGATCGAGAGCGAACCCAATCTCTCCGCTCACTTCGGTGGGATCAGTCGGCAGGACGCCACCGTCCGGCAAAAGATCGAAGGTGGAGGCTGTCATCCAGAGGGCGGTGGTGGAGGAGAGGACGAGGCCGGTGACGGCGATCCGGGCG
>CAZNMK010000461.1:0-2526 GCA_964574045.1 uncultured Roseovarius sp.
GACCTCGGGCGCGGTCAGCGCCGCGGAGGTGGGTACCGGCACCAGCCCCGCGGCGATGGCGCCGAGATAGGCGATGGGGAACTCGACCGTATTGCCCAGCCGCATCAGCACCCGGTCGCCGGGGGCGAGCCCCGCCCGCCGCAGCCCCGTCGCCGTACCCAGAACCGCCGCCTCGAGGCGGCCATAGCTCCAGCGTTCGGTGCGCGTGAGCCCCAGTATTGCCAGCGCGACCTTGTCGGGGTCGGCATCGGCGCGCGCCAGCACATGCGCGGCCAGGTTGAAGGGCGCGGGGCAGGGGGCAAAGGGCGCGGGATCGGTCTCGGACAGCATGCCCCCGATTAGGCGTCAGTGCGCCATGTTGCAAGGGCTGGGCCACTTGCGTATAGCGTCGGCCATGAAAGAGACACTGCCGGGAAATCTTATCCGTATCGCCCGGCCGGACGGCGGCGGGCACGAGCCCGAAGCGCTGAACCTGGGCGAGCGGGTGCGCGGGCTGCGCAAGGCGCGCGGCTGGACGCTGGAACAGGCCGCGCGGCAGGCCGGGCTGGCGCGCTCGACCCTGTCGAAGATCGAGAACGGGCAGATGTCGCCCACTTACGAGGCGCTGAAAAAGCTTGCGGTCGGCTTGCAGATATCGGTTCCGCAGCTGTTCACCCCGCCCCAGCGCGACCGGATCAGCGGCCGGCTGGCCCTGACCAGGGCCGGCGACGGCACCCACCACGCCACCGCCACCTACGAGCACGAACTGCTGGGCGAGGCGCTGAGCCGCAAGCGCATGCTGCCCTACCGCGCCCGCATCCGCGCCCGCACGGTCGAGGAATTCGACGGCTGGGTGCGCCATGACGGCGAGGAATTCCTCTATGTGCTGACCGGGGTGATCCGGCTCTATACCGAGTTCTACGAACCCATCGAGATGCGCCGCGGCGACAGCGCCTATTACGACGCTGCGATGGGGCACAACGTGGTCTCGGTCAGCGACGAGGACGCGACGGTCCTGTGGGTGACGTCGCTGGCCTGAGGCGGCGAAGAATCAATCCTGTTCCCGATTCATGTGGATGAATCCCGATCCGACGTCGGAATTTCGTCAGCCCGGCAGGCGGTGATAGATGTGGGTGAAGGTCGCCGCGCCGAGGATCGGAATGACCAGGTTGACCAGCGGCAGCGACAGCGGCAGCGCCATCAGCACGCCCGCCGCCCAGATCGTGACCAGGTGCCGGCGCCGGGCCTTGCGCGCCTCTGCGCGTCCGACCCGGCGAATGGCGACCAGGGTGAAATACTCCATGCCCAAGAGATACCCGTTCATCCCGTAGAATATGAACGGCGCCAGCGGGGCGAAGGCGACATAGAGAAGGATCGCCACGAGGTTGGCCGCAACGATGATGCCGAGGAAATTGACCGTGTCGCGCACCGCCTCGCCCATCGGCGTGCGGCGCGCCGGCCCGAGGCGGCTGTAATGGCGGTCCTCGACCGCCTGCGCCACCTCGTCGAGGAACATCGAGGTGATGGCCGAGGCGACCGGCACCATCAGCACCGCCGAGAGCACGATCATGAACAGCAGCGACCCGAACCCCAGCAGATCGCCCAGCCATGTGACCTCTCCGACGACGGGCAGGGTGACGCTTTCGCCGGTCAGCGCCTCGATCAGGATCAGGAGGCCGGCATAGGCCGCCACCAAGAGCGCCAGCGTCAGCCCGACACCGAGCAGCAGCACCTTGCGGAAACGCGGGTCGCCGATCTGGCTCAGGGCCAGGAAAAAGCTGGAAAAGATCATTCGCTCATCCATTCGGTGATGCTGTCCAGATCGGGGCGCGGGCGGTCCGGCGGAACGGCGGTTTCGGTGCCGATGTGGATCACCCCGGCGACGCGCTCGTGCGGGGCGAGACCCAGCGCCCGGGCGACGAAGGCGGGTTCGTGCACCGGCCAGCCGCTCAGCCAGTTGGCGCCCCAGCCGGCGGCGAGCGCGGCATTGAGCAGTGCCAGGCATACCGCCCCGGCCGAATAGCTCTGTTCGATGGCGGGCACCTTGTCGGACGGTTTCTGCACCTCGATCACCGCCACGGCCAGATGGGCGTCGGCGTATTGTGCCTGCGCCTTGGCGACATCTTCTGCGCTCCGGCCCAGGTCGTGCCCCAACTCGCCGACAAGCCCGGCCAGCCGCAGCAGCGCCTTGCGTTCCAGCACGACAAAGCGCCAGGGCTCGAGCTTGCCGTGATCGGGGCTGCGCGCGGCGGCGGTCAGGATCGGGCGCAGCGCGGCCCGGTCCGGCACCGGCGCGGCCAGCGTCTTGGCCGGGCGCGACCGCCGGGCGAGCAGAAACTCCATCGCGGCCGGGTTTGGTGCGGGCATGTGCGGCGTCCTGTCGTTGCGGTCGGTATTCGGATGCGCATTGGTGTCCGACGCCACGGCGCGCGGGTCAAGCCCGCATCTTTCCCGCACGGGCCGGAACCGCTAAAGGATCGTCCAGTTAATCCGCAACGCTCCGGCGAACAGACCGAGGGCAGCCCGCGACCGCGGGCGGGGGAGAAG
>CAZNMK010000462.1:0-2525 GCA_964574045.1 uncultured Roseovarius sp.
GGCACCGGCGGGGCGGCGTCGGGGCCCGGCGCGGTGTCGGTCTCGTCGAGGTCGATCAGGATCGGTCCCCTGGTCATAGCCGGTCTCCGAACAGGAATTGCGCGGCGCGGTCGAGCCGGATATGCGGCGGCCCCTCGCCCGGTTTCAGCACCAGCGGCGCCGGTGCGAAATGCATCGCGCCGTAATCGGCATCGAGCCAGGCCCTTGCCCCCGCGCGCGCCGGTTGCAGCAGCAGCGCCGGATCCTGGGGCAGGTCGCCGGGGTGAAACGCCGCCTGCCGGCCGCGCCCGCCATCGGGCCCCAGCAGCGTGCCGCGCACGCAGTCGATCTGCCGGCCCTGGTGGCGGCGCGTCTCCTCGGTGGTGGCGCGCAGCGCGGCGATGGCCATCGCCTGGGTTTCTGCCCCGGCAAAATCGGCGCGGTCGCGCGCCTCGCGCATCAGCGCCGCCATGATCGCGGCCATGCGCGCATGCTGGGAATGGTGCAGGTGGTCGGCCTTGGTCGCGGCAAAAAGGATCCGCTCGACCCGCCGCCCGCCCAGCAGCCGGCTGAGAAAGGCGTTCCGACCCGGCCGAAACGCGCCCAGGATATCGGCCATGGCGCGGCGCGTTTCCTCCAGCGCGGCGGGGCCGCGATGGATCGCGTCGAGCACGTCGACCAGCACCACCTGCCTGTCGATGCGGGCGAAATGGGTGCGAAAGAACGGCTTGACCACCTGTGCCTTGTAGGCCTCGAAGCGGCGCTCCATCTCGCGCCGGAGCGACCGGCGCGGCGCCCGCTCGCGGGATGGCAGCGGCGCGAATGTCAGGACCGGCGAGCCGGCCAGGTCGCCCGGCAGCAGGAACCGCCCTGGCGTGCCGCCCGCACGCCCGGCCGCCCGCGCCGCACCCAGATAGGCGGTGAACGCACCCGCCAGCGCCTGCGCCCGCGGCTCGTCCAGCGGCGCCGCCGTGTCGGTGGCCTGCACGGCCTGCCGGAACGCACCCGCCTCGGGCAGGTCTGCCAGGCTCTCCAACGTCTCGTCCGACCAGGTCGCGTAGTCCTTGTCCAGAAGGCCCAGATCGAGCAGCCATTCGCCGGGATAGTCGACGATGTCGAGATGCACCGTACGCGGCCCGGCCAGCCCCGCCAGCAGCCCGGCGGGCCGCACCCTGAGCGACAGCCGCAGTTCCGACACCGCGCGGGTGCTCTCGGGCCAGCGCGGTTCGGGGCCGGTGAGCGCCCCGAGATGGGTCTCGTACTCGAAACGCGGCACGGTGTCGTCGGGCTGGGGCTGCAGGAACGCCGCCGCGATGCGCCCGTCGGCAGCGGCGGCGAGGCCCGGCATGCGGCCGCGATCGAGCAGGTTCGCCACCAGCGAGGTGATGAAGACGGTCTTGCCGGCGCGCGACAGTCCGGTGGCGCCGAGCCGGATCACCGGCTCGAACAGCGCCTCGGACACGCGGCCCGCCACGTCCTCGGCCCCGCGCGCGAGCCCGTCCGCGATGTTGGAGATGATCAATCCGCCGCCCTTCCCTGCCGCTCACGGGCCAAGATAGACACCGCCCGCCCCGGTTGCCAGTGGGTGCAGGGGGCAGGCGACGGGGATTGCCCGGCGCCCGGCACCGCGCTAAGAGCCGCGCCATGCCCCGCTATGCCCTCAGGATCGAATACCACGGCGCGCCGTTTTCCGGCTGGCAGCGCCAGGCCGACCGGCCCAGCGTGCAGGGCGCCATCGAGGAGGCGCTTTCCCGGCTCGAGCCCGGGCCCCACACCATCGCGGCGGCCGGGCGCACCGACGCGGGCGTGCATGCGCTGGGGCAGGTTGCGCAGTGCGACCTGCAAAAGGACTGGGATACCTTCCGCCTGTCGGAGGCGCTCAACCACCATCTCAGGCCCCGTCCGGTGGCGATCCTCGCCTGCGCCCGGGTGGCGGACGACTGGCACGCACGGTTTTCGGCGGTCGAGCGGCGCTATCTCTTTCGGTTGCTGATGCGCCGCGCGCCGGCGGTTCACGACCGCGGGCGGGTGTGGCAGGTGCCGCGCACGCTGGATGTGGCGGCGATGCGCGAGGGCGCGGCGCACCTCATCGGGCATCACGACTTCACCACCTTCCGCTCCGGCATCTGTCAGGCGAAAAGCCCGGAAAAGACGCTCGACGAGATCGCCATCGAAGAGGCCGAGGGGCTGGGCGGGCCGGAACTGCGGTTTTGCCTGCGGGCGCGGTCGTTCCTGCACAACCAGGTGCGCTCGATCGTCGGGACGCTCGAGCGCGTGGGCGCCGGCGCCTGGACCCCAGGCGACGTGGCGGCGGCGCTGGCCGCGCGCGACCGCGCCGCCTGCGGCCCGGTCTGCCCGCCGCAGGGGCTGTACCTCGCCGCGGTGCGCTATCCGCTCGACCCCTTTGCCGGGACGGGGACGCATTAGCCTTTGATCTCGGCAGGGTGCGCGGGTAAACCGGGCGCCAGCGGTCCCGTAGCTCAACCGGATAGAGCAGCTGACTTCTAATCAGCAGGTTGGGGGTTCGAGTCCTCCCGGGATCGCCA
>CAZNMK010000463.1:0-288 GCA_964574045.1 uncultured Roseovarius sp.
CGAGCAGCCGCAGCGCCACCGCCATCTCGACATCGCGGTCGGCGGTGCCCTGCAGAAACCGCACCGGAAACGGCAGGTCGAGCGGGCTGCGCAGAACCAGACGGTCGCGCCCGTCCTCGATCAGCCGGCGGGTGATGACGTAGGGATCGCCGTATTCGCTGGGCAGCGCCACCTGCCCCGTCTCCGCGAGCGCCCGCCGCTGAGCTGCGTCGAACCCCGCCCACATCGAATCCTCGGTGAAATCGGGGGCGGCGGCGACGGTCACCAGCCCGGCGACACGTTCGGGCA
>CAZNMK010000463.1:298-2517 GCA_964574045.1 uncultured Roseovarius sp.
TCGGGCATGGCGCGCGCCAGCAAGAGCGCGATCCAGCCCCCCATCGACGAGCCCACCAGCACCTGCGGCCCCTCCGTCATCCCCGAGACCGCCGCCATCGCGTCACCGGCCCAGTCGCCGACGGTCCCGTCGGCGAATGCGCCCGACGATTGCCCGTGCCCGGAATAGTCGAAGCGCAGGAACGCGCGCCCCGCCCGCCCGGCCCAGGCATCGAGATGCACCGCCTTGGTGCCCTCCATGTCGGACTTGAACCCGCCGAGGAACACCACCCCCGGCGCGGCGCCCCGCCGCCGGCGATAGGCGATGGTGCGGCCCTCTTTCGTTGTCAGATACTCGGCTTGCGTCATCGCACCCCCCATTGCGGGGCGCATCCTGCACCGCCGGCGCGGCGCGTTCAAACCGTTTTCTCTGCGCCGGCCGCCCTTGACTTGTCCCGGTCCGCGCGCCAAAAGGCACGCCCAACACCATATACCCGCAACCGGGCGTTCCGTGGGCGCCGAACCGACGAGGAGACGAGGCCGATGGCCCAGATATCCCTGACATTCCCCGATGGCAATTCGCGCGAATACGACCGCGGCGTGACCCCGGCCGAGGTCGCGGCGTCGATCTCGAACTCGCTGGCGAAAAAGGCCATCTCGGCGCATGTCGACGGCCGCCATTTCGACCTGCAATGGCCGATCGAGCATGACGCCGCCATCGCCATCAACACGATGAAGGACGAGGCGCCGGCGAACGAGCTGATCCGCCATGACCTGGCGCACATCATGGCCCGCGCGGTGCAGGAACTCTGGCCCGACACCAGGGTCACCATCGGCCCGGTGATCGAGAACGGCTGGTATTACGATTTCGACCGCGAGGAAAGCTTCACGCCCGAGGATCTGGGCCGGATCGAGGCGCGGATGAAAGAGATCATCGCCGCCCGCGACCCCGTCAGAACCGAGGTGTGGGACCGCGACCGCGCCATCCGCCACTACCGGGAAACCGGCGAGCACTACAAGGTCGAGCTGGTCGAGGCGATCCCCGCGGGCGAGCCGGTGCGCATGTACTGGCACGGCCACTGGCAGGACCTGTGCCGCGGCCCGCACCTGCAGCATACCGGCCAGGTGCCTGCGGACGCCTTCAAGCTGATGTCGATCGCCGGCGCCTATTGGCGCGGGGATTCCAGCCGCGCGATGTTGCAGCGCATCTACGGCGTCGCCTTTACCGGGCGCGACAAGCTCAAGGCCTATCTGACCTTTCTCGAAGAGGCCGAAAAGCGCGACCACCGCCGCCTCGGGCGCGAGATGAAGCTTTTCCACATGCAGGAAGAGGCGCCCGGCCAGATCTTCTGGCACCCCGCCGGCTGGACCGTCTACACCGAGTTGCAGGACTACATGCGCCGCCGGCAGCGCGCGGGCGGCTATGTCGAGGTCAACACCCCGCAGGTGGTCGACCGCAGGCTGTGGGAACAAAGCGGCCACTGGGACAAGTACCAGGAGCACATGTTCATCGTCGAGGTCGACGAGGAACACGCGCGCGAGAAGTCCGTCAACGCGCTGAAGCCGATGAACTGCCCCTGCCATGTTCAGATCTACAACCAGGGGCTCAAATCCTACCGCGACCTGCCGCTGAGGATGGCCGAGTTCGGCTCGTGCAACCGCTACGAGCCCTCGGGCGCGCTGCACGGGCTGATGCGGGTGCGCGGCTTTACCCAGGACGACGCCCACATCTTCTGCCGCGAGGACCAGATCGAGGCCGAGACCGGCCGCTTCATCGCCTTTCTTTCGGACATCTACCGCGATCTCGGCTTTCCCGATTTCGCCGTCAAGTTCTCCGACCGGCCGGAAAAGCGCGCCGGATCGGACGCGGTCTGGGACAAGTCCGAGGCCGCGCTCAAGGCCGCCACCATTGCCGCTGGCTGCGAGTTCTCGCTCAACCCCGGCGAGGGCGCCTTTTACGGCCCCAAGCTGGAGTTCGTGCTGACCGACGCCATCGGGCGCGACTGGCAGTGCGGCACCCTGCAGGTCGATTTCGTCCTGCCCGAGCGGCTGGACGCCACCTATATCGGCGAGGACGGCGCCAAGCACCGCCCGGTGATGCTGCACCGCGCCACGCTGGGCAGCTTCGAGCGCTTCATCGGCATCCTGATCGAGGAACATGCCGGCAAGCTGCCGTTCTGGCTGGCGCCGCGCCAGGTGGTGGTGACCTCGATCGTGTCGGAGGCCGACGCCTATGTGCGC
>CAZNMK010000464.1:0-2490 GCA_964574045.1 uncultured Roseovarius sp.
ATGCCGAAGGCATGCCTGCGGCACGACCCGCCCCCCCGGGCGGGGGCTTCTCCCCAGCCCGCGGTCGCGGGCTGCCCTCGGTCCATTCGCCGGAGCGTTGCAGATTAACCGGACGATCCTTTAGCAGGCTGCTGATAGGCTTTCTCGGAGCGCCGTTTTCGTCGAACTGCTTGGTGCCCGACGCGAAACATTTTCATCGGCTCGACGAGAGAATGCGAAAATCAGCCCTGATCAACGTCATCATGAGCGGTCTCGGAGTTTTTCAGCAGCCTGCTAGTCCAGCGCCCAGACATGAACGACGGGCTTGTCGCGGTCGGCGAAAAGCTCCAGCACGTAAAGCCGCGCGCCTTCCGGGTCATAGGCCACAGCGCCGATGCGATAGCGGCGTTGCGGGCCCACGCCCAGCGTTTCCGGCTCGATCCCCGAGGGATTGAGGAAGAGCCGTTCGTCGATTGGGATCGCGGCATAGGGCTGGGGCTGCCAGGGCTCCATCCGCCCGGCGGCCACCTCGGCCAGCTGGGCCGGGTCGTAGAGGATGAACCGCGCCTCGAAGCGCGAGGCCCACCAGCCGCGAAAGCCGTTATGGCCTGCGCATTCGGTCATCTCCGAGGCGGGGCATTCGCCGCCATCGGCGGTGCGGCAGACCGGGAAGGTGCCGACGAAATCGCCGGCGACGCAAGGCATGTCGGGGCCGGCGGGGTTGACGAAACCGTACCAGTGCCGCGCCCCCACCGACTTGGTGCCGGCAAAGAGCACCGCCGTCTTTCCCGAGGCGGTTTCGATCCAGGCGCCGCCTTCCCATTCGTCGGCATGGCTGTAACCCGCCAGCGCGCGGTCGAACGCGTTGGTCTCGCGCGAGCTGGGATAGTGCAGCAGCGCCACCTCGGGCAGACGGCTTTCCGGTGGCGCCGGCGTACCGCGCGCATCCGTCCAGGGCGCATAGGCGAAAAGCGCCGGCCCCATGCCCGACCAGCCGCCATCGCGGAACCGCCCGGTGGCAAGGCGCCGGCCGCCCACATGCCGCTCCGCCCAGCCCTGCGGTATGGGAAAGAGATAGCCGTTCGTGGCATAGCTCGACCGATCACCGATGAACCACGGCCCGGCAAAGCCGCCGTCCGACAGGTCGGACGGCACCCAGGCGTGGCTGGGCACGGGCGGGTCGGGCTGCATATGCGCCCCCCAGGCAAGATGCAGCTTCGGGCCGGTCTGGGGCGCGTCGAGCCAGGCCATCCCCGCGCGCGGCAATTCGTCGAGCCCCTCGAACCGACCGGCGGCGACATCCGCGAAGGGGTGCAGGAAGCGCGCCACGGGCAGAGCCTCGGGCGCCTCGGCCCGAACGGGGACGGGAACGGACACTTCGGCGATCTGGTTGCCGTCGGGCAACTCGCCATAGGCCATCCGGTCATGCCCCATGATGTAAAGCGACCCGGGCAATTCCCCCGGCCCCGGCGCCCGCCCCCCTGCCGGGCGGAAGGTCATGGCGCCGCCGCCCCAGGCGAAGGTCTTGGGCCGCTCGTCCTCGTCGGGCAGCCGGAAGGCGCCGAGGTAGGTGAAATCCTCCGGTTGCAACCGCTGCTGCGCACCGGCCGGCCACCCTGGAAGAAGCAAAAGGCACAGGGCCCAAGCCGCCACCCGCCACAGAGCCCGTCGGATCGCCGACCGCATCTCACCCATCCTCCGCGCCGCCTTCCGGCGCAATGCATAGCCCATCCGCGGCCGGCACGGCTTGACCCCGGTCAAGCCCGCCCCGATTTCCCCGGTGAGCTTTGCGGTCGTTCGCCGTCGGGCCGCCCGACCGGATCGGAGCGCAAGAAAACGCCCCGGCCGCATCCGGCCGGGGCGTTCCAGATCTGCCGTAGGCCGGGCCTCGGCCCGGCACGCGCGTCAACCGCGTTCCTCGACGATCTCGACCAGATGCGGGATTTTGGCGATCATGCCGCGGATCGAGGGCGTGTCTTCGAGCTCGCGCGTCTTGTGCATCTTGTTCAGCCCCAGCCCCACCAGCGTGGCGCGCTGATCCTTCGGGCGGCGGATGGGCGAGCCTACCTGCCGGACGACGATGGTCTTGGCCATGACGTGCTCTCCTTACGCTTCTGCGGCTTCGGCCGCGGCCTCGGCCTTGGGCGCGTCGTCACGACGCAGGATGTCGGCCACCTTCTTGCCGCGGCGCTGCGCCACCTGGCGCGGGCTGGCCTGGAATTTCAGCCCGTCGAGCGTGGCGCGGATCATGTTGTAGGGGTTCTGCGAGCCGATCGACTTGGCGACCACGTCCTGCACGCCCAGCATCTCGAACACGGCGCGCATCGGGCCGCCGGCGATGATGCCGGTCCCTTGCGGCGCGGTGCGCATCACCACGCGGCCGGCGCCGTGGCGGCCGTGGCCGTCATGGTGCAGCGTGCGGCCCTCGCGCAGGGGCACGCGGATCATCTGCCGCTTGGCCTGTTCGGTGGCCTTGCGGATCGCCTCGGGCACCTCCTTGGCCTTGCCCTT
>CAZNMK010000465.1:0-2487 GCA_964574045.1 uncultured Roseovarius sp.
CCAGCCTTGCCCCAACCCCGCGCCTGGCAAAAGATGCTTTCGGGCCGCCGGCTCGACCTGCTCGACCCCACACCCGTGGATGTCGAGATCGAGGACATCGCCCACGGGCTTTCGTTCGTCGCCCGCTGGAACGGGCAGACAAAGGGCGACTTCGCCTATTCCGTGGCCGAGCATTCGCTGCTGGTCGAACGGCTGTTTGCCCGCATCAGCCCGCGCGCGCCGGCCCGCTGGCGGCTTGCCGCGCTCTTGCACGACGCGCCCGAATACGTGATCGGCGACATGATTTCGCCGGTCAAGGCGGCGGTGGGGTCCGGTTATGACGCTCTCGACCGGCGGCTGGCGGCGGCGATCCATATCCGTTTCGGCCTGCCGGCGGCGCTGCCCGCGACCGTCAAGCGGCAGATCAAGAAGGCCGACAAGATCAGCGCCTGGATGGAGGCCACGCAGCTGGCCGGTTTCACCGAGGCCGAGGCGAACAGGTTCTTCGGCAAGCCGGCGCCCGACCTGATCGGGGATCTGCAGCTGCTCTTGCGCCCGCCAAGGGAAACCCGCGCCGCCTATACCGCACGCCATGCCGAACTTTTGAGCGAAATGGGTTAGCGGACAAGGCAGCCAGTTCGAACCGCCATTGTCTTCCGGTTGATCTCATGCAACCTTTGCGCGACCTCAACAGGATCGATCCAATGCGCTGGTCTTTGCTTCTTGCCCTACTCGTTGCCTTTGCCACACCGGCCTTTGCCGATGTCAAAAGCTGTATTGACCTGTTCCAGAACGGCCCCAGAGCCCTTGGCGGTTATGTGCGCTCCGATAGCAGGAATTATGAAAAGGACATCCGCGGCGCAGGGTATTCCACGACCTATGGCCGGGTCACAGGCGACCACGTGACCGTATTCTATTATACCAAGCACCAGCGGCGCCCATCGTTTCAGTTCATCGTCGACGAACTTATTCAGGCCACCGGCCTTGCCATCGACGTGCGACTGAACTTTTGGGCAAAGCACGGCCTGACCCACTACGATCCATACCAGGCGGAACAACCCTTTCTGACGATCGAAGAGGTGGCCAAACACCCCAACCCGATCGCAGTACAGGCCCGAATCAACATGGACCCGCCCGGTGCCACCGCCGCAAATGACTATGTGACGCTGGGCGTAATGAATAACTGTATCGTCAAATTGCGCTATTCCACACCCGGCCCGCGCCAGGCGGCGGATCGCAAGTTCGAACGCATCCGCACCGACCTGCTGCGCCATTTTGCTGGATAAGGGCCTACCGCGGCGACCTTTTCGCCAGGATGCGCTGCAATGTCCGCCGGTGCATGTTCAGCCGCCGCGCGGTTTCGCTGACGTTGCGGTCGCACAGCTCGTAGACGCGCTGGATATGCTCCCACCGGACGCGGTCGGCGCTCATCGGGTTTTCCGGCGGCTCGGGCAGTTCGTCGTCCGCGGCCAGAAGCGCCCTGGTGATGTCGCCGGCGTCGGCGGGTTTCGACAGATAGTCGGCGGCGCCGATCTTGACCGCGGCAACGGCGGTGGCGATAGCGCCGTAGCCCGTCAGAACCACGATGCGCGCATCGGGGCGCCTTTCGCGGATGGTCTCGACGACGTCGAGCCCGTTGCCATCCTCAAGCCGCAGATCGCACACCGCATAGGCCGGCGGGCGCGCCAAGGCGATCGCCCGGCCCGCGGCGACGGAATCGGCGGTTTCCACCTCGAACCCGCGGCGTTCCATCGCCTTGGCAAGGCGCCGCAGAAAGGGCTCGTCGTCATCCACCAGCAGCAGCGACTTGTCAGGCCCGAGGTCGGGCTGGTTATCGGCCATGCACCTCTCCGATCAATTCGTATGCACCGTGCCGATTCGTTCTAGCTTGCCGCCCCGCATGCGTCAAACCATCGCAGGGGTCACATCGCATCCAGAAAACACCCGACCCGGTCGGCCATCTGTTCCGGGGTCACGTCGCGACGAAAGAATTCCACGAACCCGGTTCCGGGCAGAACCAGAAAGGTCAGCGTCGTGTGAACGACCAGGTAGTATTCGTCATCGCCCGAAACCTGGGCCTGGTAAAAGGTGCGGTAGGCCTGGCTCGCCGCCTTGACCTGTTCCGGGCTGCCGGTGAGACCCAGCATGCGCGGATGCATGTTGGCGGCAAAGTCGCCGACCGCCTCGGGCGTGTCCCGCGCGGGGTCGACCGAGATGAAGACCGGCTTGACGATCCTGCCGCGTTCTTCAAGGATTTCAACCGCTTCGGCATTTCTCGCCACGTCCAGGGGGCAGACATCCGGGCAGAAAGTATAGCCGAAATAGATCAGCGCGGGCTGGTCGATGACGTCCTTTTCGGTGACCGTCTCGCCGGCCCCGTTGACCAGGGTGAAGGGTCCGCCGACGCTGGGTCCGCCGACGACCTGGCCCTCCCGGCACTGGGCAAAGCGGTCGTCCGGGCCGGACATGGTCGTCATCCAGTAAATGCCGCCAAGCAGCAGGATCGCG
>CAZNMK010000466.1:0-2483 GCA_964574045.1 uncultured Roseovarius sp.
CGCCGATGCGCAGGTAGTCGGGGCGGAAGTCGTGGCCCCACTGGCTGACGCAATGGGCCTCGTCGACGGCGATGAGCCCGACGCCGGCGCGCCGCAGCATCCCCTGCCCCGCCTGCGAGGCGAGCCGCTCGGGCGCGATGTAGAGAAGCCTGAGCGCGCCCGCGTCGAGCGCCGCGTGCAGATCGCGGGTCTCGTCCTCGGTATTGGCCGAGGTGAGCGCCCCCGCCGCCACCCCGGCCGCCCTGAGCGCGCGCACCTGATCGCGCATCAAGGCGATGAGGGGCGAAATCACCACCGTCACGCCCTCGCGCATCAGCGCCGGCAGCTGGTAGCACAGCGACTTGCCCCCGCCCGTGGGCATGATGGCGAGCGTGTTGCACCCCCGGGCGACGGTGTGGACGATCTCTTCCTGCCCCGGACGAAACGCCCGGAAGCCGAAGACATCGCGCAAGAGCGTGGCGGCGCTGTTCATGAAAGGCCCGTGAAAGATGGCTCGACTGCTCTTGCCGGCGACCATCCCACAGCCCGATTCGGGGCACAAGCCCCGGCAGGCACGTTCGCTAGAACAGGATCGCGGGCAGGATGAAATCGCGCAGCGAAATGACGACGATGATCGCGACGAGCGGCGCCAGGTCGAGCGGGCGGGTGTCGGGCAGGATGCGGCGGATGGGGGTATAGATCGGCTCCAGCAGGCGGTTCAGGCCGTGCCAGATCTGGGCGACAAACTGCTGATGCAGGTTCAGCACCTGAAAGCTGATCAGCCAGCTCATGATGATGTGAATGATCATGATAAAGAAGGCCACGTCGAGGATCAGCCTCAAAGGTCCGTAAATCGCCATCATGCCGCGCACTCCCTCTCTCGCCGCCTCCACCTAAGCGCGCGGGGCAAAAAGGGCAAGTCTGACGCGAGGTTGCGGTTGACCCCGCGCGCGGGGGTGGCACATGGGCGGCAGTTCGACGCAAACCGTGCGAGGCAGGTCCGCGATGTACCCCTTCATCCGCATGACATGGCAATTCTGGCTGCACCGCAAGGCGGCGGCGCTGCCGGTGACGGGCACCCATGTGTCGCGACACATGTGCCTGCCCTGGGACATCGACATGTGGCTTGAGCTGAACAACGGCCGGACGCTGACGCTTTATGATCTGGGGCGGTTTCCGCTCGCGTGGCGCACCGGGCTGTGGCGGGCGCTCAGGCGCCACCGCTGGGGGCTGACGATGGCCGGCGCCTCGGTCCGCTACCGCCGCCGTATCCGCATGTTCGAAACGGTCGAGATGCGCTCGCGCGCGATCGCCTGGGACGCGCGTTTCTTTTACCTCGAACAGTCGATGTGGAAACGAGACGGCGACTGCGCCGGTCATGTGCTCTACCGCTCGGCGGTGACGGGGACCGACGGCATCGTGCCGCCGGCGCGGGTCGCGGCCGCGCTCGGCCTGCCGCCCGAACCGCCGCCCATGCCGGGCTGGGTGGCGGCCTGGATCGCGGCCGACGCCGAACGCCCCTGGCCGCCGATGCAGGATTGACTTGCAAGCCGGTCCGCCAGCCGGTCTTATCGGTGCCGGGCAAGGGGAACGGCATGACCGATCGCGCGGCGCGCAGGCGCATCTGGGGCTGGTATTTCTTCGACTGGGCCAGCCAGCCCTATCACACGCTCATCGTGACCTTCGTCTTCGGCCCGTTCTTCGCCTCGGTCGCGGCGGCGCATTTCATCGCCGCCGGCATGGACGAGACCGCCGCCGACGCCCGCGCCCAGTCCCTTTGGTCGCTGGGGCTGACGGTCACGGGTCTCATCATCGGGTTCGGCGCGCCGCTGATGGGCGCGCTTGCCGACACCGCCGGGCGGCGCCTGCCGTGGATATCGGCGTTCTCGGCGATGTATGTGCTGGGCGCGGCCGGGCTGTGGTGGACGCTGCCCGACGGCTCGACCCTTTGGTGGGCGCTTTGCGCCTTCGGCATCGGCTTTGTCGGCGCCGAATACGCGCTCATCTTCATCAATTCGCAACTGCCCTCGCTCGCCCCGGCAGAGGAAACCGGCGCGATCTCGGGCAGCGGTTTCGCCTTTGGCTATCTCGGCGGACTGGTGTCGCTGATCGTCATGCTTGCCCTCTTCATGGAGGGCGCGGACGGGCGCACCATGCTGGGGCTCGATCTGCCCTTCGGCCTCGACGCCGGCGCGCGCGAGGGCACGCGCATGGTCGGGCCCTTCGCGGCGCTCTGGTACGCGGTTTTCATGATCCCCTATTTCCTGTGGGTGCGCGATACCGGGCCGCCGCGCCGCGGGCGCGGTATCGGCGATGCGCTGGGGCTGCTCAAGAAGACCGTTCGCGGGCTCGGACGGCGGCTCAGCCTGTCGGCCTATCTGGGCGGCTCGATGCTCTATCGCGACGCGCTCAACGGGCTCTACGGCTTTGGCGGCACCAATGCGGCGCTGGTGCTCGACTGGCCCATCGTCTCGGTCGGGCTCTTCGGCATCGTCGGCGTCATA
>CAZNMK010000467.1:0-2471 GCA_964574045.1 uncultured Roseovarius sp.
CGACGAGGATGGCGCCGTTGTGCAGGTTCGAGAAATAGGGCTGCCAGTGCAGCGCGCGGAAGCTCGAGATGTTGTGGCGCACGGTCTCCGACACGTCCTGTTCCATCTCGATGGTGGTGGCGCTGTTCACGTCCTGGGCCAGCGCCGGCGCGCCGATCGCGGCGGCGGTGCCGGCCAGAAAGGCGCGTCTGCTCCACCTGTCGGGAATTGCCTTCGTCATTCTTGCGCTCCGTGATTGCAGGACTTGGTGCCCGGAGAATATATTGCGGGAATGCCGCAGTCGCAAATCAAACAAGTGTCAGCCGGCGAACCGGCGCCCAAGCGGGTTTGATCAACCGGCCCGCAGCCGTTAAAGGATGTGGATAAATCCGGACATCCAGGGACATTCATGGTGCGTTTTCTTGCTCTGCTTCTTCCCGCCCTGCTGATTCTTTCCGCCTGTGCCGATACCGTGGCCGGCCCCCGGATCGGTTCGGACGGCAAACCTCTGCCCAGTATCTATCGCATCCGTCCCGGCGAAACATCCAGGATCCAGTTCCGGATGCTCGATTCGGTCAACTCGCTGCGCCAGGCCTCGGGCGCCCAGCCGCTGCAGCTCGATTCGCGCCTCAACGCCGCCGCTGCCACCCATTCGCGCGACATGTCGCTGCAGAACCGGCCCTGGCATTTCGGCTCGGACGGGTCGTCGCCGCTCGACCGGGTGCGGCGCGTGGGCTATGACGGCGAGCTGATCGGCGAAAACATCTCGGAAACGTTCGAAACCGAACTGGAAACGCTGGCGGCCTGGATGGAAGACGAACACACCCGCCGCGTGATCCTCGACCCGCAGGCCGACGAGATGGGGTTCGCCTGGCTGCAGGAGGACAACGGCAAGATCTGGTGGACGCTGGTCACCGGCCGCAGCGCCGGCGCCGGCAGCGGCGCGACCTCGTGACGGCGCGGCCCGGCGTTCAGGGCGTCAGCACGATCTGGGTGCCGTCATCG
Organism: uncultured Roseovarius sp.; assembly: GCA_964574045.1. Lineage (GTDB taxonomy): Bacteria > Pseudomonadota > Alphaproteobacteria > Rhodobacterales > Rhodobacteraceae > Roseovarius. The sequence goes on from CAZNMK010000467.1 coordinate 985, forward strand.
ACCATGGCATAGACCCACTGCATGTGACGGTTCTTGAGCGAGATGCAGCCGTCGGTCCAGTCGGTGCGCCGGTCGCGCGGGTTGGCGTTGGGCCGGCCGTGGATGAAGATGTCGCCGCCCGGGCTCTTGCCGGCGGCGCGCGCCACCTCGGTATCGCGCCCGTTCGGATAGGAAATCCCCAGCGACAGGTGAAAGGCGCTGTTGGGGTTTCGCCGGTCGATGCGATAGACGCCCTCGGGCGTCCTGCCGTCGCCCTCGAACTGCTTGTGCCCGCTGGGCGCGAAACCCAGCTCGACCGGATAGGACCGCAGCACCCGCTCGTGGTGCATCAGGTAGAGCTTGCGGTCGTCCTTCAGCACGATGACGCGCGTCACCTCGGGGCCGTTATAGGTCTTGAACTTGGACCCGCACCCGCCCACCAGCGCGACGGACAGGATCACGGCTGCGAATTTCAATGCCTGCATGGCCCGCTTCCGCCATTCTCGCTCACTCCCCCCAGCATACCCAATTCCGCCGGCTTTAGGAATCCCGCAAATTGCTGGCGGCAGTACTATTCCGCCGCCTTGTCGGCGCCGAGGAACCCGCCCGACTGGCGCCTCCAGAACCCGGCATAGAGCCCGCCGCTCGCCAAAAGGTCGGCATGGCTGCCCGCCTCATGGATGCGGCCCTCTTCCAGCACCACGATGCGGTCCATCCGGGCGATGGTCGACAGCCGGTGCGCGATGGCGATCACGGTCTTTCCCTCCATCATGCCGTAGAGGGTTTCCTGGATCGCGGCCTCGACCTCGCTGTCGAGCGCGCTCGTGGCCTCGTCGAGGATCAGGATCGGCGCGTCCTTGAGGATCACCCGCGCCAGCATGATCCGCTGCCGCTGCCCGCCCGAGAGCTGCACGCCCCGCTCGCCGACATGGGCGTCATAGCCGCGCCGTCCCTGCGGATCCTGCAGGCCGAGGATGAACTCGTGCGCCGCCGCCTTCGTCGCCGCCGCCACGACCTCGGCCTCGCTCGCCTCGGGCCGGCCGTAGAGGATGTTGTCGCGCACCGAGCGGTGCAACAGCGCGCTGTCCTGCTGCACCATGCCGATGCGTGCGCGCAGGCTGTCCTGGGTCACCCGCACGATGTCCTGGCCGTCGATCTCGATCCGCCCGCTTTCGACGTCGTAGAACCGCAACAGCAGCTTGACCAGCGTCGACTTGCCCGCGCCCGAGCGCCCGACGATACCGACCCGCTCGCCCGGCGCCAGGCTCAGCGTGACCCGGTCGAGCCCGCCGGCGCCGCGCCCGTAATGATGCGACACGGCGCGCATCTCGATCCGTCCCCTGCCGGGTTTCAGCGGCCGCGCATCCGGCGCGTCGACCAGCCCGATGGGCTGGGCGATGGTCTCCATCCCCTCGGCCACGACGCCGAGCTGGCGGAAAAAGCTCGTGAGCGCCCACATGATCCAGCCGGTCATCGCGTTCAGCCGCAGCGTCAGCGCCGAGGCCGCC
>CAZNMK010000468.1:0-2468 GCA_964574045.1 uncultured Roseovarius sp.
AGCACCCGTTCCTCGCGCGGAGTGAGGCTCGAGAGAACCCGCGTGGTGGTTTCCTTGAGGTTGTCCTGGATGGCGCTGTCCAAGGGCAGGATGACGTTCTTGTCCTCGATGAAGTCGCCGAGCTGGCTGTCCTCCTCGTCGCCGATGGGGGTTTCCAGCGAAATCGGCTCCTTGGCGATCTTCATCACCTTGCGCACCTTGTCGAGCGGCATCTGCAGCTTTTCGGCCAGCTCCTCGGGCGTGGGCTCGCGGCCGATCTCGTGCAGCATCTGGCGCCCGGTGCGCACCAGCTTGTTGATGGTCTCGATCATGTGCACGGGGATGCGGATGGTGCGCGCCTGGTCGGCGATCGAGCGGGTGATCGCCTGGCGGATCCACCAGGTGGCGTAGGTCGAGAACTTGTAGCCGCGGCGGTACTCGAACTTGTCCACCGCCTTCATCAGGCCGATATTGCCCTCCTGGATGAGGTCGAGGAACTGCAGCCCGCGGTTGGTGTATTTCTTGGCGATGGAGATGACCAGCCGGAGGTTGGCCTCGACCATCTCCTTCTTGGCCTGGCGGGCCTCCTTTTCGCCCTTCTGAACCTGGTTCACGATGCGGCGAAACTCGGGGATGTCGAGGCCCACATACTGCCCCACCTGGGCCATGTCGGCGCGCAGTTCGGCCACCTGGGCGGGCGAGCGTTCCATGAACATCTGCCAGCCGCGTCCCGACTTTTCGGCCATGTCGTCGAGCCAGCTCGGATCGAGCTCGCGGCCGCGGTATTCCTCGATGAATTCGCGGCGGTTGATGCGCGCCTGGTCGGCGAGTTTCACCATCGCCGAATCGATCTGCATGATCCGCCGGTTGATGCCGTAGAGCTGATCGACCAGCGCCTCGATGCGGTTGTTGTGCAGGTGCAGCGAATTGACCAGCTGCACGATCTCGGCGCGCAGCTTCTGATAGACCGCCTCCTGCTTTTTCGAGAACGAGCCATCCTCGGACAGCGTCGCCGAAATGCGGCTGTCCTGCAGTTCGGACAGCTTTTCGTAATCGGCCGCGATCCGGTCGAGCGTTTCCAGAACGCGCGGTTTCAGCGCCGCCTCCATCGCCGCGAGGCTCATGTTGGCCTGTTCGTCGTCGTCCTCTTCGTCGTCGCGCACGATCGGGTTGCCGTCGGCGTCGAGCTCGGGCTCGGACTGGCGGTTGCCCGACGCGCCGTTGCCGCCATCGGGGGCCGAGGTCAGGTTGGCGGCGCCGACCAGCGGCTCGTCCGCCTCGGCCTCGCCCATCTGGCCGGAAAACGTGGTCTCGAGGTCGATGACGTCGCGCAGCAGAATGTCCTCGCCCAGCAGTTCGTCGCGCCAGATGGTGATCGCCTGAAATGTCAGCGGGCTTTCGCACAGCCCCGCGATCATGGTGTTGCGCCCGGCCTCGATACGCTTGGCGATGGCGATCTCGCCCTCGCGGCTCAAAAGTTCGACCGAACCCATCTCGCGCAGATACATGCGCACCGGGTCATCGGTGCGGTCGAGCTTTTCGTCCTTGCCTGAGCCCAGCGTCAGCTCGCCCTTGCGGCCGACCTCGGCCACGGCGGTGACGCGGCTCTCCTCTTCCTCGGCCTCTTCCTCCTCGATGATGTTGATGCCCATCTCGGAGAGCATCGACATCACGTCCTCGATCTGTTCGGAACCCACCTGGTCGGGCGGCAGCACGCGGTTGAGCTGGTCGTAGGTGATGAAGCCGCGTTCGCGGGCCTCGGCAATCATCTTCTTGACCGCGGCCTGGCTCATGTCGAGCGAAATCTCGGAGTCCTGCTCTTCGGGCTTCTGGTCGTCGGTGTCCTTGGCGGCCATGCGCGTCTCCTGAACGGTGGCGGTGATTCGCTTGGCGCGAATCAATAGCGCGATCTTGTGATTCGCAAACCCTTGCCACGGATTTCTTTAGCGAATCGTACCCAACTGTCACTTCTTGGGGCGGTCCGGTTCCAGCAGCGAATCGAAAAACGCGCGCGCCTCGCGCCTCTCGTCGCTCTTGAGCCGCACCCCGTTATCGGCAACCTCGTATTCGGCCTGGTCCTCGCTGAAGACCTCGGCGGCGTTGCGCCGCAGGCGCGCGGCCTCGCTTACCCGCCAGGTCACGCTCTCGTCCGAGACGCCGGCGATATCCTGCACGGCCTCCGCCACCTCGGCCCTGAGCCCGCTTTCGGCGTCGACCCAGTCCAGCGCGGCGGCGATGGTCTGGCGCGCCGCGACCTCGTCGCCGGCGCGCCGCACGCCGGGGCTCTGGCTGACATGGGGGCGCGCGCAAAGCCTGTCAACGGCATCCTCGCCCAGCTCCTGCGCGATCGCGGCGCGCAGGGCGTCCGTCCCTTCGGCGCCGTGGGCCACGATCAGCGCCCGCAGCCGGGCGTGATCGGGGGCCGCACAAGGCAGCCGTTCGAGCCGGGCCTCGAATTCCTCGGCCAGTTCGGGCGTCAGGATCAGCGT
>CAZNMK010000469.1:0-2468 GCA_964574045.1 uncultured Roseovarius sp.
TAGAGGCCGCGCGACTGACGCTCGTATTCGGTCTCGCCCCGGTGCCGGTGGTAACGGCGATCGCGGTCGTAGCGGTCATGCCACCACGGATAGGGCCCGTGCCAGTACCGCTGGATGCGGTTCTGCCGATCGAGGTTGCGGGCGATTTCGTTCGCCGCGGGCAGGCGGTCCAGGATGTCGCCCAGCGTCTGCGCCTGCGCCGGGGCGGTTGCGGCCGACGCAAGCCCCAAAGCGGTGGCGAGCACCACGATCACGCGGTTTCGCGGGCGTTGAATTCCCATATCGTACCCCCTGACGGTGAAAAGGACACGGGTTCTGCCTGCCCACGATATGGGGGTGCCGGCCGCCCCGGACAAGGCCGGCGGCGCGCTCGCGCGGTATCCGCGCACCGGCACCTGTGCGCGGGTGCAGCTTGCATCCGCCGCCGGCAGGGTTAACTCGGGACCAGGATAACGCGGAGGATTCGACGTGAGCGACGACACCTATACCCCGCCCCGGGTCTGGACCTGGGACAAGGAAAACGGCGGCGCATTCGCCTCGACCAACCGGCCCATCGCCGGGTCGACGCATGAAAAGGCGCTGCCGGTTGGCGAGCATCCCTTCCAGCTCTATTCGCTGGCCACGCCCAACGGCGTCAAGGTGACGGTGATGTTCGAGGAACTGCTCGAGGCCGGGCACGCCGCCGAATACGACGCCTGGCTCATTCGCATCGGCGACGGCGATCAGTTCGGATCGGGCTTCACCGAAGCGAACCCCAACTCGAAAATCCCGGCGATGATCGACCGTTCCGGCCCCGTCCCGGTGCGCGTCTTCGAGTCGGGGTCGATCCTCATGCACCTGGCGGAAAAGTTCGGCGCCTTCCTGCCCGCCTCCGGCCCCGGGCGCACCGAGGCGATCAACTGGCTGATGTGGCAGATGGGCAGCGCGCCGTTCCTGGGCGGCGGTTTCGGCCATTTCTACGTCTATGCGCCGGAGAAATACGAATACCCCATCAACCGCTACGCGATGGAGGCCAAGCGCCAGTTCGACGTGCTGAACCGGGAACTGGCCAAAAGCCCCTACATCGCCGGCGACGACTATTCCATCGCCGATATGGCGATCTGGCCGTGGTACGGCAACATGGCGCTGGGCCGGGCCTATGGCGACGCCGCCACATTCCTGAGCCTGCACGAATACGAACACGTGATGGAGTGGGCCCGCCGGATCGACGAACGTCCGGCCGTGCGCCGCGGGCGGATGGTCAACCGCACCTCGGGCGAGCCGCACGAACAGCTGTGGGAGCGGCACGCCGCGTCGGATTTCGAGACCCGCACCCAGGACAGGATCGGCGAGGACGCCTGACGCCGCCCCCCTTTGCGGGGTCAAGTTTGCGGTTTCGCCCCCCGCCGGGTTCGGGCATGCTGCGCGGCGAAGGAGACCGCCCATGCCCGAGCGCAGCCACCGCCTTGCCGTATTCATCGACGCCGACAACGTGCCCTCGAAATTCGCCGAGGCGATCCTGCGCGAGGTCACGAGTTACGGCGAGCCGGGGCTGAGGCGGGTCTATGGCGACTGGTCGAACCAGCAGCTTTCCGGCTGGACCCGCACGGCGCAGAAGCTGGGGCTGGTGCAGCACCAGCAGACCGCCAACACCAAGGGCAAGAACGCCAGCGATATCGGGCTGGTGATCGACGCCATGGACATCCTGCACGCCGGTCATTTCGACGGCTTCGTGCTGGTCTCGTCCGACAGCGATTTCACGCGGCTGGCCAGCCGCATCCGCGAACAGGGTCTGACGGTGATCGGCATCGGCGAGGCCAAGGCGCCCGACGCGCTCAAGAACGCCTGCAACCGCTTCGTCGCGATCGAGAACCTGATCGAGGAAACCGCGCCCGCGCGCACCGGCACGGCCGCGCTCGATTCCGGGCGCATCGCCGAGGCGCGCCGACTGATCACCGACGCGATGGAAAAGATCGACCAGGAGGACGAATGGTTCCCTCTTGGCCGCATCGGCCAGCAGATCCAGGCCGACAAGCCCGATTTCGACACCCGCAGCTATGGCAAGAAGAAACTGAGCGACCTGGTCAAGGAGCTCAAGGTGTTCGAGACCAAGACCGGTCCGGGCAATCAGTTACTGATCCGGCGGGTGGATTGAGGCCTCGCAGGCGCGGGGCTTTTCCGGCGCTGCGCGATGCTCTAATCCGGTCTTGCGACCCGATCCGAGGCGAAAGGCCCCATTCCGATGCAACCCATCCGCCTGATCTCCGGTGTGCTGACCGTGGGCGGCTGGACGCTGATGAGCCGCCTGCTGGGCTTTGTCCGCGACGTGCTGATCGCCGGGCTATTGGGCCCCGGCGTCCTGATGGATGCCTATGTCGCCGCGTTCCGCCTGCCCAACATGTTCCGCCGCTTCTTTGCCGAGGGCGCGTTCAACGCCGCCTTCGTGCCGATGTTTTCCAAGCGGCTGGAGGCGGGCGAGGGCGCCGAGG
>CAZNMK010000470.1:0-2463 GCA_964574045.1 uncultured Roseovarius sp.
GGCCGACAACCCGATGGTGGGCGCGATGGGCGGCATGATCGCCAACGCCGCCATGATGGGCGCCAAGGTCGAGCGCGTCGGCCGCGAGAAATTCATGGTCAAGGACGGCGAGGTCAGCGGCCTGCTCGACAAGCGCATCCTCGTCAAGGGCAGCGGCGGCGAGGTGGCGACCGTTCTGGATCTGCTCGGCACGATGGATTTCCGCGAACTCAAGCGCTTCGGCACCTGACGAAACCCCGTGCGCGCCGGGATCGCCCGGCGCGCATTCCTGCGACGGCACGGGCGCGAACATGTCGCGCTCAACCAAAAACACCCGCGCGCCCCGGGCCTGACCCGCGGCCTCGCCCGGCCGGCAAGAGAGGCCCCGGCCCGGGGGCCGGGGCGTGTACCGGAACCGATCTGGCGCGACACGCCACGAGGCCCGTCCCGGGGGCAGGCCCGGGGCGGGCATCCGGGAACCTATCCGACGACGTTGAAATCCGGCCCGTAGGGATAGCCGGTTATGTTCTCGTTGCCGTCCTCGGTGACGATCAGCACATCGTGCTCGCGATACCCCCCGGCGCCGGGCTGGCCCTCGGGCAGGGTCAGCATCGGCTCCATCGAGATCACCATTCCGGGCTCCAGCACGGTGTCGATGTCCTCGCGCAGTTCGAGCCCCGCCTCGCGGCCGTAATAGTGGCTGAGGATGCCGAAGGAATGGCCATAGCCGAAGGTGCGGTATTGCAGCAGGTCGCGCTCTGCCAGGAAGGCGTTGATCTTGTGGGTGATCTCGGAGCAGGAGCTGCCGGGCCTCAGCAGCGACATCCCGTATTCATGCGTGGCCACGTTCGCATCCCATATCCGGCGCGACGCTTCGTCCACCTCGCCCACGAACATCGTCCGCTCGAGCGCCACGTAATAGCCCGAGACCATCGGAAAGGCGTTGAGGCTGAGGATGTCGCCGCGCTCCAGCTTGCGCGCGGTCACGGGGTTGTGGGCGCCATCGGTATTGATCCCCGACTGGAACCACACCCAGGTGTCGCGGTATTCGGCATCGGGAAAGACGCGGGCGATCTCGGTTTCCATCGCGTCGCGGCCCGCCATGGCGACGTCGATTTCGCGCGTGCCCTCGCGGACGGCATCCCTGATCGCGTAGCCGCCGACATCGGCGATGGCGGTGCATTTGCGGATCATGGCGATCTCGGCGGGCGATTTCATCATCCGCTGGCGCATGGTGGCGGGGGCCATGTCGAGCGTCGAGGCCGGTTTGAGAAACTCCTCCAGCCGGTCGCGCTGCGTCAGCGTCAGGTGATCGCCCTCGTAGCCGATGACCGCGCCCTCGCCGGTGACGGAACGGACCGCGCGCCAGAAATTGTCGCGCGCCCAGTCGGTATAGGTGATGTTGTCGGCGATCGACCGGCGCCATGGCTGTCCGGCGTCGATGCCGGGGCTGATGGTGACGCAGTCGGTCGCGGTGACGACACAACCGCCGGACCGGCCGAATGAACAGTAGAGGAAACCGGAATAATAGGCGACGTTGTGCATCGAGGTAAAGACGCAGGCGGTGACGCCGGCCTCGGCCATGCTGGCGCGAAGTCCGCTCAGGCGGGCCTCGTATTCGGCGGCCTGAAACGGCAGCGGCGCCTTTTCGCCGTTGTGGAAGCGGTAGAATTCTGGACGGGCAGTCATTTGCAGACCCTCCTTGAACAAGAAGATCCCGGCGTTCAGGACTGTTGGGAATGGGCCATGGGGGGCGACGCCATCGCCCTGACCCTGAGGCGCATCTTGCCGATTTTGCGCCGCCGGGCAACACTGTTTGCGACCGGGGAGGGCGCGAATTGACCAGAATCTACCGCACGGGGCCGAAAAACCTGATCACGGACGTCGGCGGGCTGGCCGTGGGCAATGCCGCGGACGGCGCGCTGCGCAGCGGTGTGACGGTTCTGCTGGGCGAGCGGCCCGTTACCGCCGGGGTGCACGTGATGGGCGGCGCCCCCGGCACGCGCGAGACCGACCTGCTGGCGCCCGACAGGACGGTGCAGCAGGTCGACGCGCTGGTTCTGGCGGGTGGATCGGCCTTCGGGCTCGATGCCGCGTCGGGCGTGGCCGATGCGCTGCGGGCGCGGGGCCGGGGGTTCGAGGTGGGCGGCGTGCGGGTGCCGATCGTGCCCGGCGCGATCCTGTTCGATCTGCTCAATGGCGGCGACAAGGACTGGCCGGAAAACCCCTATCGGCGGCTCGGGGCCGCGGCGCTGGAGGCGGCATCGGACACTTTCGCGCTCGGCACCGCCGGCGCCGGCGCCGGCGCGACGACGGCGACGCTGAAAGGCGGGCTCGGCTCGGCCTCGCTGCGGCTGGCATCGGGGCATATGGTGGGGGCGCTGGCGGCGGTCAATGCGCTGGGCTCGGCCATCGTCGGGGCGGGGCCGCATTTCTGGGCCGCGCCACACGAGATCGGGGACGAGTTCGGCGGTTTGGGGCCGG
>CAZNMK010000471.1:0-2460 GCA_964574045.1 uncultured Roseovarius sp.
CGCGCCGACATGCGCGCGGCACTTGGGCTGGGCGAGCCCGCCCATATCCGTTTCGGCAAATGGCTGTGGCAGCTCTTGGCGGTCGAGCCGATGGCGCTGGCCGACCGCGCGTTCGGCACTGGCCTTGCCGCCGACAGCCAGCGGCTGATCAGCTGGCAGACCCGCGCGCCGGTGATGGATACCATCGTCCAGCGCCTGCCGCAGACGCTGTGGGTGGTGGGGATGGCCTATGTCGTGGGGGTGCTGATCGCCCTGCCCGTCGGCATCGTCTCGGCCTGCCGGCAGCATTCGTTCTTCGACCAGGCCGGCACCTTCGTCACCATGCTGGGCTATTCGGTGCCGCCCTTCTTTTCGGGGGTGCTGGCGATCATGATCTTTTCGGTGCATCTGGGCTGGCTGCCCTCGATCTACGACACCACCCATCGGGTCACGGACTGGCACAGCTTCACCCAACAGCTGCGGCAGATGGTGCTGCCGGTGATGGTGCTGTCGCTGCAGACGACGGCGCAGCTCTCGCGCTTTACCCGCGCGGCGATGCTGGACAGCCTGCACCAGGATTACGTGCGCACCGCCCGCGCCAAGGGCCTGTCGGAAACCGCGGTCGTGCTGGGGCACGGGTTGCGCAATGCGCTGGTGCCAGTGGTGACGGTGATCGCGCTGGGGCTGCCGCAGGTGTTCGGCGGCGCCATCATCACCGAGCAGATATTCAAGGTCAACGGGCTCGGGCACCTGCTGATCACCGCCATCCAGGCGGGCGATCTGCCGATGGTGCAAACGGTGACCTTTCTGCTGGCGGTGCTGGTGGTGCTGGCCAACCTCGCCGCCGATCTGATCTATGGCCTGCTCGACCCGAGGATACGGCAGGAAGGGGTACAATGACGACCCTTTCCCCCTCTCGCCCCGGGCGCGCGCTCTGGCGCCGCTTCTGCCGGCATCTCGGCGCGGTCGCCGGCGCGGCGGTGCTGGGGTTCGTGGTCGTGGCGGTGCTCATCGGCCCGTGGCTGTGGCCGCACGATCCGGCCTTCATCGACGCACGCGCGCGAAATGCCGGGCCCGGCCTTGCCCATCCGCTGGGCACCGACCAGTTGGGCCGCGACACGCTGGCGCGCCTGCTGGCCGGCGGGCGGGTCTCGATCGCGGTGGGGCTGGCGGCGATGGCGGTCTCGCTGGGGCTGGGCACGCTGGTCGGGGTACTGGCCGGCTTTTTCCGCCGCCTCGACAGCCCGCTGATGCGGCTTACGGACCTCTTTCTGGCGCTGCCGGTGATCCCGCTGGTGCTGGTGGCGGCGATGCTGTTCCGCGAGGCGCTGAGCCGCGGTTTCGGACCCCAGACGGGGATTTTCGTGCTGGTCGTGCTGGCCGTCGGACTGACCAGCTGGATGCAGACCGCGCGGGTCGTGCGCGGCACCGTGCTGGGGCTGAAGGAACGCGACTTCATCCTTGCCGCTCGCGGGATCGGCACCCCCGAGACCGCGATCGTCACCCGCCATGTACTGCCCAACGCGGCCTCGCCGATCCTGGTGTCGGCCGCGCTGGGAACTGCCAACGCCATCGTCACGGAATCGGCGCTCAGCTTTCTCGGACTCGGTTTTCCGCCCGATTTCCCCAGCTGGGGACGGCTTTTGAGCGACGCCACCGTCTATCTGCAGGATCATCCCGGACGGGCGCTGTGGCCCGGCGGGCTCATCTGTCTGACCGTGCTCGGCTTCAACTTCCTGGGCGACGGGCTGCGCGATGCGCTCGACGTCCGCGGCGACGGCCGCTGAACGCCGCCCTTGCGCCCGGCGCACGGAACGTTAGGATACGCGCCCGGTCGAACAAGGGCAGGTGACATGACGCAATACATCTACAGGGTCGTTCCGGCCCCCGCGAAGGGCGAGAAATCCAGCGGTGTCAAGGGCGCCGAGGCGCGCTTTGCCCGTGGGCTGGAGACGGCGATCAACGCACAGGCGCGCGAGGGCTGGGAATACCTGCGCGCCGAAATCCTGCCCAGCCAGGAACGCCAGGGGCTGACCGGCACCCGCACCGTGCAGCGCAGCGTCCTGGTCTTTCGCCGTCCGGCCCGGACCGCCGACGCCGCCGAAGAGCCCGCCGCCGAAGCCGCCCCGCCCCGGCCGGGCCTTTTCGCCCGCCGCGAGCCGCCGCTCAACGCCGGCCCGGCGAAAGAGCATCCGGGCCTGCGCCGCGCGAACGCCGGGACCGATCCCGGAAACGACACCCCGGCCCCGGACGGCGACGACACGCCCCGCCCGTGACATCCGCCTGCGAGGCGGTCAGGCCGCACCCCGCCCATCGGGCGATTTTGCCAACTGCCCCCTTCAATTTGGCGCGCGATAAACTAAACTCTCCGTTCCGACTCGCAAACAGTGTGCCCCATGTCCAAGACCGACCCTTTCGGATTCGACCTCTCCGTCAGTTCCGCGAAAAAGAGGAACCCGCGCGGCCGTCGGGGCATGTCCG
>CAZNMK010000472.1:0-2456 GCA_964574045.1 uncultured Roseovarius sp.
TCATGAAGAACTCGCTCAGCATGTTGTTGAGCACGCCCTTGCCCTCGATCACGTCCTTCTTCCTGGCGTTGAAGGCGGTGGCGTCGTCCTTGAAATACTGAACGATGGTGCCGGGTTCCGGTCCCTCGAACAGCGTCTTGGCCTTGCCTTCGTATATCTTCTTGCGCCGCGCCATGATCGCTCCAATCCTAGCCGGGCCCGGGCGCGCCTGCCGCGCGGGGCCTTGAGCGTCTCATAGTCCAAGGCCCGCGCCGCCGCAAGCGCGCAGAGCGGCCCCGCCGGTGGCGCGGCGCCCTGCCCCCTTGCGGTTTGCGCCCCCCGCGGGCATATCTGTCGCGACTGAATCGCCCAGCCAGGGAGCGGCCCCATGACCACATTCGACGATCGCGAAAACGCGTTTGAGAACAAGTACAAGCACGACGAAGAGATGAAGTTCAAGGCGCAGATGCGCTGCAACAAGCTCTTGGGACTGTGGGCGGCGGAACTGCTGGGCAAGAAAGGCGACGACGCCGACGCCTACGCGATCGAGGTGGTGAAGTCAGATTTCGAGGAGGCCGGCCACGAGGACGTGATCCGCAAGGTGGCCCGCGATCTGGGCGATCTCGCCGATGCCGACACCATCCGCGGCAAGATGGACGAGTTGCTGAAGGTGGCCAAGGACCAGGTGATGAAGGAAGCCTGACGAACGGCCCGGCCGGGCGCGCGCCCGATCCCGCCGGCCACGCCAGGGGACCGCCAACCCCGCATCATCCGACAGGACCGATCATGACCGACGCCCTTTCCCGCATGCTGCAAGACCGCGACTGGATACTTGCGGACGGTGCGACCGGCACCAACCTCTTCAACATGGGGCTGGGCTCGGGCGAGGCGCCCGAGATGTGGAACGAGGCGCACCCGGACCGCATCGAGAAGCTCTATTCGATGGCGGTCGAGGCGGGCAGCGACCTGTTCCTGACCAACTCGTTCGGCGGCAATGCCGCGCGGCTGAAACTGCACGGCGCCGAGCGGCGCGCGCGATCGCTGTCGCGCATCGCCGCCGAGATCGGGCGCGAGGTGGCCGACCGCCAGGACCGCCCGGTGGTGGTGGCGGGCTCGGTCGGGCCGACGGGCGAGATCATGGCGCCGATGGGCGAGTTGACGCACGAGCTGGCGGTCGAGATTTTCCACGAACAGGCCGAGGGGCTGAAGGAGGGCGGCGCCGACGTGCTGTGGCTGGAAACCATCTCGGCGCCGGGCGAATACAAGGCCGCGGCCGAGGCGTTCGCGCTGGCCGGCATGCCCTGGTGCGGCACAATGAGTTTCGACACCGCCGGACGCACGATGATGGGCGTCACCTCGTCGGACCTGGCCGAACTGGTCGAAAAGCTCGAACACCCGCCGCTGGCCTATGGCGCCAATTGCGGCGTCGGCGCGTCGGACCTGATGCGCACGGTGCTGGGGTTCGTCGCGCACGGCACCGGCCGGCCGATCGTCGCCAAGGGCAATGCCGGCATCCCCAAATACGTCGACGGGCATATCCACTATGACGGCACGCCCGAGCTTATGGCCGAATACGCCGCGCTGGCGCGCGACGCCGGCGCGCGGATCATCGGCGGCTGCTGCGGAACCATGCCCGAGCACCTGACCAGGATGCGCGAGGCGCTGGAAACGCGCCCGCCCGGCCCGCGCCCGACGCTGGAGCGGATCGTGGCGGCGCTGGGTCCGTTCTCTTCGGCCGCCGACGGCACCGGCGAGGATGACGAAGGGCCGTCGCGCGGGCGCGCCGGGCGCGGCCGGCGCCGGCGCCGCTGACCGGCCGCATTTCGGGCGCCTGTACCCGAACGTGCAGAAAATTCATGGTTATCCCAAAAATCTTTCATGCGCGCTTTGCCGGAATTGTCGCTATAGGTCGGTAGAAGCGCGGAGCATGTCGTAATTCGCAAAGTCGCCCCGTGCAAATTGACGATAGCTGCGCAAAAGGCCCCAGGCGGCGCATTCATGCCAAGGAAAACAGCCCATGTCCGATGAAGAAGAAGATATCGTCCTGTCGGAACTCGACGACGAGGAACTGGTCCAGCAGATGTGGGACGATCTCTATGACGGCCTCAAGGAAGAGATCGAAGAGGGCGTGAACATCCTGCTCGAACGAGGCTGGCAGCCCTACAACATCCTGACCGAGGCGCTGGTCGGCGGCATGACCATCGTCGGCAAGGACTTCCGCGACGGCATCCTGTTCGTACCCGAGGTGCTGCTGGCCGCCAACGCGATGAAGGGCGGCATGTTCATCCTCAAGCCGCTTCTGGCCGAAACCGGCGCGCCGCGCGTCGGCAAGATGGTGATCGGCACCGTCAAGGGCGACATCCACGACATCGGCAAGAACCTCGTCTCGATGATGATGGAGGGCGCCGGCTTCGAGGTCGTGGACCTCGGCATCAACAACCCGGTCGAGAACTACCTCGAGGCCATCGAGAAGCACA
>CAZNMK010000473.1:0-2434 GCA_964574045.1 uncultured Roseovarius sp.
TCGCGCCGCTTGCGCAACTCGGCGATCTGCTCCTCATAGCCGATCCGGGCGTCGGCCTGCGCCTGCCGGGCCTGCGCCCTGAGCTTGTCGATATTGGCCTGCCATTCGTCGAGGCTGGCCTGGAGCTTCTTCTGATAGGCTTGTTTGTCGTCCATCACTCAAGTCTCCGTGTTTCGTGTCGCTTTGTCATCCCCGCCCGTCAATGGGCGGGGCGCGTCGTCCCCCTGACGTAGGAATTGCCGGCGCCGGCTTCAACCTGAGCCCGGCGCCCCCCAGCCGCCGCCGCCCGGCGTTGCCATGCCGAAGACGCTGCCGGCGGGCAGGTCGATCTCGTCGTTGCCGGCCATCTCGCGGGTCGTGCCGTCGGGCAGTTCGGCCCAGTTGCGCCCGACCTTGCCGGGTTCGCCGCCCTCGGCCCCGAAGGGCGGCACGATGCGGTGGTTCGACAGCGTGGTGACGATGACAGGATCGAGAAACCGCAGCCGCCGGACCAGCCCGTGCCCGCCGCGCCACTTTCCCGCGCCGCCCGAACCGGCGCGGATGGAGAATTCCTCGAGCCGCACCGGAAAGCGTTTTTCGAGGATTTCGGGGTCGGTCATGCGGGTGTTGGTCATGTGGCTCTGCACCGCGTCGCAGCCATCGAAACCCGGCCCCGCGCCGGTGCCGCCGGCGATGGTCTCGTAGTTCTGGAAGGCGTCGTTGCCCCAGACGAAATTGTTCATCGTCGCCTGGCTGCCGGCGATCACGCCGAGCGCGCCGTAAAGCGCGTTGCAGGCGGCCTGGCTCACTTCGGTGTTGCCGGCGATCACCGCCGCCGGGTGGACCGGGTTGAGCATCGAGCCCTCGGGGATGACGATCTCGAGCGGCTTGAGACAGCCCTCGTTCAGCGGGATGTCGGCGCCCACCATGGTGCGGAAGACATAGAGCACCACCGCCCGGCAGACCGATTTCGGCGCGTTGTAGTTGCCCCGATGCTGGGCCGAGGTGCCGGTAAAGTCGATCCGGGCAGAGCGGCTGGCGGCATCGACGCCGACCGCGACCTCGATCGTGGCGCCATGATCCATCCGGTAGCTGAAACGCCCGTCGCGCAGCCGGTCGATGACGCGGCGCACGCTTTCCTCGGCGTTGTCCTGGACGTGGCCCATATAGGCGCGCACGACGTCCAGCCCGAACTGGTCGACGACCTTCAGCATCTCCTGGCGGCCGGTCTCGTTGGCGGCGATCTGGGCCTTGAGGTCGGCCATGTTCTGCGCCTGGTTGCGGCAGGGGTAGCGCCCGGAGGCCAGCAGCGCCCCGATCTCGGCCTCGCGCAGCCGTCCGCCCGCGACCAGCTTGAAATTGTCGATCAGCACGCCCTCGTCGTCGATGTGGGTGCTGTCGGGCGGGGCCGATCCCGGCGTGCGCCCGCCGATATCGGCGTGGTGCCCGCGCGAGCCCAGCCAGAAGACCGGCGCGCCGCCGATGAAGACCGGCGTCACCACGGTGACGTCGGGCAGGTGCGTGCCGCCGCGGAAGGGCGAGTTGAGCACGAAGGCATCCCCCGGCGCGGCGTCGGGATTGAGACGCATCACCGTCTTGATCGAATCGGACATCGAGCCCAGATGCACCGGCACATGCGGCGCATTGGCGACCAGATCGCCCTCGCTATCGAAAACCGCGCAGGAGAAATCCAGCCGTTCCTTGATGTTGACCGAGGCGGAGGTCTTTTCCAGCGTCACCCCCATCTGTTCGGCCACCGACATGAAGAGGTTGTTGAACACCTCCAGCAGCACCGGGTCGGCGTCGGTGCCGGCGGCGTGTTCGTGCGGCCGCGCCTCGGTGCGTTCCAGCGACAGGTTACCCATCGCGTCGATGGCGGCCCTCCAGCCCGGTTCGATCACCGTTGTACCCGTCGCCTCGGTGACGATGGCGGGCCCGGCGACGCACGCCGCCGGATCGAGACGGTCGCGGGCGAAAAGCGGCACCTCGCGGCGGGCGCCCTCCAGGTAGACCGGCACCCGCGCCAGCGGCTTGCCGTCGCCCGAAGGCAGGACCGCCTGCGGCGCCTCGCCGGTCTGGCCGATGGCCTCGACGCTGAGCATGTCGAACACGATCGCGCGTTCGGGCGAATGAAAGCCGTAGCGCTGACGGTGGGCGGCCTCGAAATCGGCCTGCATCTCATCCTTGGTGCCGAACGGCACCTCAAGCGGCTGGTGCGCGCCGTCATAGCGCAGATGCGCGCGCCGCTCGATCGCGATATCGCGAACGCCCTGTCCGGCCACCTCGGCGCGGGCTTCCCCGGCGAGGCGGTCGAGCGCGCGGCGCGCCTCGTCCGCCGCCGCCAGGGGCGCGTCCATCTGCGTCTCGCGCATGGCGCGGATCTCGGCCAGCCCCATGCCATAGGCCGACAGCACCCCGGCATGGGGGTGGATCAGCACCCGCGTCATGCCCAGCG
>CAZNMK010000474.1:0-2430 GCA_964574045.1 uncultured Roseovarius sp.
CCCGCGGCCCCATTCGTGACGTGTCTTCGCGAAATGACGCGCGATCAGATCGGGTCGGCCACCGGCGATCCGCGCTTGAAGGACCCGGTCGCCACGTTCGGCGGTGCGGTGCCCGAGCAGACCGGCTTGCCATACTGATCGAGCCGCTGCGACAGGTACCCTTCGGCGCCGTCGTCGATGATCCAGTGGTCGCAGCCGTTCGGATCGACCCAGATACCGGCCTGAAGCTGGCTGAGGTGCTTGGAATCTATGCCGCGGTCGACGGTCTTGTCGACCTTGCTCCCGAGGCAGCCCGATACCAGCATGGCAGCGCCGAGCACGGCGCAGAGTTTGGCGAGTTTCATGTCGTCCCCCTAACGAATGCAGATGATCTCGACCCGGCGGTTCTGCTGCATGCCGGCCGCCGTGGAGTTGGGCGCCTTTGGCATGCGCTCGCCGTAGCCGCGCACATCCGCGATCCGCGCACCGGTCTGGGCCGCGATCCGCGCCACCGAGTTGGCGCGCCGCAGCGACAGGTCGAGGTTGTACTCGTCCGAAGCGCGGCTGTCGGTGTGGCCGACGATGATATAGGAAATCGCCCCGGTCGAGCGGAAGAATTCCATCAGCCGGGCACGTCCCTGGGCATTGATATGGGCGCTGTCGGTCGCGAACAGCTGATCGCTGTTCATAACCCCGCAAACATTGGTTCGCCGGCAGACGGGAATGCCCTGACGGGTGACATGCGGGGTCATGTACCCCTCCCACCCGTCGTCCATCACCCAGTGTTCGCATCCGTCGGGATCGACCCAGATCGTCGGCACGTAACGCTCGCCGACGATGACGCGCTGTCCGCCTTGCGCCTTGGCCGGGTCTGCCATCATCGAAATGCCGATGACGGCGGCAGCCACCCCGCCGAGGACGCTGCGAACCGTTCTAAAAAGATATCCGGTCACAGCCACTGTCCTTTCATTAACCCCCAGAGGGCCCGGTCGAGCAGAGAATCCAAGCCCAATGAAATTATCGTTTGAGTGTAACAAGTTTGGAGAGGTTGTGAAGCCTTATCGGCCGACCTCGCCGCAGAATGGCCCGGCGCGGGGCGCCTCGCCGATAGTCGGGGACTGCCGGCAACTTGCGCGGCAAAGGTGAAACGCGCCTTCAGGAAACCGGCGCGACCACCCGTCCGGCAAGCGAATTCGCCCCGCTTTCGACGATCTCGACCCGGGCCAGATCGCCGGGGCGAAGGCCGGCTTCGGTGACGTGCACCGCGTGCAGGTGATCGGACTTGCCCACCATCTGCCCCGGCAGGCGGCCCGGCTTTTCGACCAGCACGCCGACCTCGCGGCCGATCATGGCATCCTGCGCGGCGCGCTGCTGACGGGTCAGCAGCGCCTGCAGCCGTTGCAGGCGCTCCGATTTCACATCTTCGTCCAGCTGGTCGCGTTCGGCCGCCGGCGTGCCGGGACGGGCCGAGTACTTGAACGAATATGCATAGCCGTAACCGACCTCCCCGACCAGATCGAGCGTCGCCCGGAAATCCGCCTCGGTCTCTTCCGGAAAGCCGACGATGAAGTCCCCCGACATCAGGATGTCGGGGCGCGTGGCGCGGATACGCTCTATCAGGCGGATAGAGGATTCGGCATCGTGGCCGCGGTACATCCGCTTGAGGTTGCGGTCGCTGCCCGACTGTACCGGCAGATGCAGATAGGGCATCAACTTGTCGCAGCTCCCGTGCGCCGCGATGAGGTCGTCGTGCATGTCGCCCGGGTGCGAGGTGGTATAGCGGATGCGCACCAGCCCGTCGATGTCCGCCAGCGCCGCGATCAGACGCGCCAGCGACCAGTCGGTGCCATCCGCGCCGGCGCCGTGATAGGCGTTGACGTTCTGGCCCAGAAGCGTGATCTCGCGCACCCCGCGTTCGACCAGATCGCGCGCCTCCGCGAGGACGCGCGCGGCCGGGCGGCTGGCCTCGGCGCCGCGGGTGTAGGGCACCACGCAGAAGGTGCAGAACTTGTCGCAGCCCTCCTGCACGGTCAGGAACGCGGTCGGCCCGCGCCGGGCCCTGGGGCGCGCGGCCAGCGCGTCGAACTTGCCCTCGGCGGGAAAATCGGTGTCGAGGGCCTTTCCGCCCTCGCGCACCCGCGCCTCCAACTCGGGCAGGCGGTGATAGCTCTGCGGCCCGACCACCAGGTCGACCAGGCCGGCACGGCGGATGATCTCTTCGCCCTCGGCCTGCGCCACGCAGCCGGCGACGCCGATCTTCAGATCGGGGCGGGCCGCTTTCAGAGGCCGGAAGCGGCCCAGTTCGGAATAGACCTTTTCGGCCGCCTTTTCGCGGATGTGACAGGTGTTGAGCAGGATCATGTCGGCATCCTCGGGCGTGGACGTGCCGACATAGCCCGCGCCGCCCATGACCTCGGCCATGCGCTCGCTGTCATAGACGTTCATCTGGCA
>CAZNMK010000475.1:0-2424 GCA_964574045.1 uncultured Roseovarius sp.
GATGATGCGGGTGGCGGTTTCGCCCAGGAATTCGTGGCTGAAGGGATAGTAGTCGGCGGTCATCCCGTCGACCGATGTGACCGCGCGCAGCGCGCAGGCATAATCGTAGGTGCGCCCGTCGCCCATCACGCCGACGGTGCGCACCGGCAGGATCGCCACGAAGGCCTGCCATATCTCGTCATAGAGCCCGTGCTTGCGGATCTGGTCGATGAAGACCGCGTCGGCGCGGCGCAGGATGGCGAGCTTGTCGCGCGTGATCTCGCCGGGGCAGCGGATGGCGAGGCCGGGGCCGGGAAACGGGTGGCGGCCGACAAAGCTCTCGGGCAGGCCCAGCTCGCGCCCCAGCGCGCGGACCTCGTCCTTGAAGAGCTCGCGTAGCGGCTCGACGAGCTTGAGCCCCATCTTTTCCGGCAGGCCGCCGACGTTGTGGTGGCTCTTGATCGTGACCGACGGCCCGCCCGAGAAGCTGACCGATTCGATCACGTCGGGGTAAAGCGTGCCCTGCGCCAGAAAGCCCGCGTTGCCGGCCTCGTCGGCGTGTTTCTGAAAGACGTCGATGAAGAGCCGGCCGATGGTCTTTCTCTTTTCTTCCGGGTCGCTTACGCCCTCGAGTTCACGCAGAAAGAGCTCCGATTCGTCGGCGTGGACCAGCGGGATGTTGTAGTGGTCGCGAAACATCGACACGACCTCGTCGGCCTCGCCCTGGCGCAACAGCCCGTGATCGACGAAGACGCAGGTCAGCCGGTCGCCCACCGCCTCGTGAATGAGCACCGCCGCGACCGAGCTGTCGACCCCGCCCGAAAGCCCGCAGATGACGCGCCCGTCGCCGACCTGGGCGCGGATTTTCGCGATCGCCTCGTCGCGGTAGGCGGCCATCGTCCAGTCGCCCACGAACCCGGCAAGGCGCACGAAATTGGCGTAGAGCGTGCGCCCGGCGGGGGTATGGTGCACCTCGGGGTGAAACTGCACCGCGTAGAAGCGGCGCGCCGGGTCGGCGGCGACCGCAAAGGGCGCCCCGGGCGAGGTGGCATAGGCGGCAAATCCCGGCGCCAGCGCCGCGACGTGGTCGCCGTGGCTCATCCACACCTGTTCGCGGTCGTCATCGCCCGAAAACCAGCCGTCGAGCAGCTCCAGCGCCTCGCCGGTAGGGCGGATATAGGCGCGCCCGAACTCGGCGGTGCCATGGCCGCGCTCGACCCGGCCGCCCAGCATCTGCATCATCGCCTGCTGGCCGTAGCAGATGCCCAGGACCGGCACGCCCAGATCGAACACCGCCCGCGGCGGGCGCGGCGAACCCTCGTCGAGCACCGACGCCGGCCCCCCCGACAGGATCACCGCGCGCGGGCGGAAGTCCCGCAAAAAGGCGCCGGTCACCGCCTGGAAGGGGTGGATCTCGCAGTAGACGTTCAGTTCGCGCAGGCGACGCGCGATAAGTTGCGTCACCTGGCTGCCGAAATCTACGATCAGGAGGCGGTCATGGGATGCATCGGTCATGATCGCCCTCTACCCCGGCCCCCTTGCCGTTGCAAGCTGGAGCGGCGGGGCAGGCATGGGCGCCGCGGAGCGGAATTAGACCGCTCGCATGTCGGTTTTCGCCATGCAAGGGCGCAAATCCGCCGCAGGCACGCGGGTGCAAAGGATAAAACCGTTCAAAACGGGGCCGGGGCGTACCGCCAAGGCGATCAAGGAGACCTCTACATGAGCGAAGCAGCAGCCCGCAAGAGAACCCGAGGCGGCGGCGCCGCCCGCCGGGCGGAACGTACCGCCGTCAGCGTCGAGACCGCACGCTATATCGAGCGCAACATACCCCTCTTCGAGGTTCTGAACGACGAGGCGCTGGAAATCATCGAACAGAACGCCGAAACCCTGCTGCAGGAGGTCGGCGTCAACTTCGTGCAGAACCCCGCCGCGCTGGAGCGCTGGCGCGAGGCCGGCGCCGACATCGACGGCGAACGCGTGCGCCTGCCGCGCGGGCTGGCGCGCGAACTGGTCCGCACCGCGCCCGGCCAGTACACCCAGGCCGCCCGCAACCCCGACCGCAACGTCGTCGTCGGCGGGCGCAACCTGGTCTGCGCGCCGGTATACGGCCCGCCCTTCGTGCGCGACGTCGACGGCGGGCGGCGCTACGCCACGATGGCCGATTTCGAGAACTTCGTGAAGCTGGGCTACATGTCGAAATGGCTGCACCACTCGGGCGGCACCGTGTGCGAGCCCACCGATGTGGCCGTGAACAAGCGCCATCTCGACATGCTCAGGGCGCACATGACGCTTTCGGACAAGCCCTTCATGGGATCGGTCACCGATCCGTCGCGGGCGCAGGACAGCGTCGAGATGTGCGAGATCCTGTTCGGCAGGGAGTTCGTGCAGGACAACACGGTGATGACCTCGCTCGTCAACATCAACTCGCCGCTGACCTTCGACCCG
>CAZNMK010000476.1:0-243 GCA_964574045.1 uncultured Roseovarius sp.
CGCCGGCGCGGGCCTCCGCACCTATGCCGCGGCCGGTCAGGGCGCGATCCACCTGCCCTTCCTTCTGGGCGGCGCGGTCTCGCCGCTGACGATGGCCGGGTCGGTGGCGCAGTGCCTTGCCGAATCGATGGCCTCGGCGGCGCTGACGCAGCTCGTGCGCCCCGGCGCGCCGGCGATCATCGCGGGGTTTCTCTCGTCGATGTCGCTCAGATCGGGCAGCCCCACCTTCGGCACGCCCGAGCC
>CAZNMK010000476.1:253-2412 GCA_964574045.1 uncultured Roseovarius sp.
CACCTCCAAGCGCCCCGACGGGCAGGCGATGGGCCAGGCCATGATGTCGATGATGTCGGCGATCCAGGGCGGCGCCAACTACATCCTGCACACCGCCGGGTTCCTCGACGGGCTCCTCTCGATGTCCTATGAGAAATTCGTGATGGACTGCGACATGGCCGGGGCGCTGCATGCCTATCTCGCCGGGATCGAGGTCAACGACGACACGCTCGGTTTCGAGGCGCTGGCGCAGAACGGGCCGGGCGAGCACCTCTTCGGCACCGACCACACGCTGCGCCACTACCAGAGCGCCTATTGGGACAGCGGCCTCAACGACGACCAGCCCTATGAGACGTGGGAGGAGCAGGGCAGCATCGACCTCGCCCGCCGCGCCAACACCCGCTGGAAGGCGACGCTCGCCGCCTACGAGGCGCCGCCTATGGACGAGGCCACCGACGAGGCGCTGAAGGATTTCATCGCCCGCAGGAAGGCGTCGATGCCCGACGCCTGGTACTGAGCGCGATCCGGCCGAAACGCGCCCGAGACCCGAAGACCGAGGCCCGAACGAGGAAAGAGCATGTCCAAAGACCCCCTGTTGCAGCCCTACCGGCTCAAGCATCTGACGCTGCGCAACCGGATCATGACCACCGCGCACGAACCCGCCTATCCCGAGGACGGGATGCCCAAGGAGCGTTACGCCGCCTATCACGCCGAACGGGCCAGGGCCGGGGTGGCGCTGGCGATGACCGCCGGCTCGGCGGCGGTAAGCCGCGACAGCCCGCCGGTCTTCAACAACATCCTGGCTTATAAGGACGAGGTCGTGCCGTGGATCCGGCAACTGACCGATGCCTGCCACGAGCACGGCTGCGCGGTGATGATCCAGCTTACCCATCTGGGCCGCCGCACCGGCTGGGCCAAGGGCGACTGGCTGCCCTCGGTATCGTCGTCGAAACACCGCGAACCGGCGCACAAGGCGTTTCCCAAGCTGGCCGAGGACTGGGACATCGAGCGCATCGTCGCCGATTTCACCGACGCCACCGAGCGGATGAAGGAAGGCGGCATGGACGGGGTCGAATTGCAGGTCTACGGCCACCTGCTCGACCAGTTCTGGTCGCCGCTGACCAACGACTTGGGCGGTCCCTATGGCGGCGAGAGTCTCGACACCCGGATGCAGCTCTTGTGGGACGTGCTGGGCAGTATCCGCAAGCGCGTCGGCGACGAGTTCATCGTCGGGCTGCGCTACACCGCCGACGAGGCCGAGGCGGGCGGCATCGCCCCCGAGGAAGGGCTGGAGATATCCCGACGCATCGCCAGGAGCGGCATGGTCGATTTCCTCAACGTGATCCGCGGGCGCATCCACACCGATCCGGCGATGACCGACGTCATCCCCGTGCAGGGAATGAAGGCCGCGCCGCATCTCGATTTCGCCGGCGCGGTCAGGGCGGCCACCGGCATGCCCACCTTCCATGCCGCGCGCATCCCCGACGTCGCGACCGCGCGCCACGCCATCGCGGCGGGGCTTCTGGACATGGTGGGAATGACGCGGGCGCACATCACCGACCCGCATATCGTGGAAAAGATCATGGCGGGGCGCGAGGACGACATCCGCCCCTGCGTCGGCGCCAACTTCTGCCTCGACCGCATCTATGCCGCGGGCGAGGCGCTGTGCATCCACAACCCCGCCACCGGGCGCGAACTGAGCATGCCGCACCGGATCGAACCGGCGCCGACGCGCAAGCGCGTGGTCGTGGTGGGCGCCGGCCCCGGAGGGCTCGAGGCCGCGCGCGTCGCTGCCGAGCGTGGCCACCAGGTGACCGTCTTCGAGGCCCAGCCCGATCCCGGCGGACAGGTGCGCCTGACCGCGCTCAACCCGCGCCGGCGCGAGATGATAGGCATCATCGACTGGCGCATGGCGCAATGCACCGCCCGCGGCGTCGAGTTCCGCTTCAACACCCTGGCCGAGGCCGCGGACGTCACCGCGCTCGGGCCCGACGTGGTAATCGTCGCCACCGGCGGGCTGCCCAATACCGAACTTTTCGAGACCGGGCAGGAACATCCGCTGGTGGTCAGTGCCTGGGATCTGATCTCGGGCGACGTCAAGCCGGGCCGGGACGTGCTGATCTATGACGAAAGCGGCGATCACCCGGGGCTGATGGCGGCCGAGGTCGCCGCCGAGGCCG
>CAZNMK010000477.1:0-2403 GCA_964574045.1 uncultured Roseovarius sp.
AGGTCAAAGCCCTTGTCGTCGGCGGCGGTGCCGTCGGCACCTCGATCGCCTATCACCTGGCCCGGGCGGGCTGGGACGACGTCATGCTGGTGGAGCGCGACGAACTGACCTCGGGCAGCACCTGGCACGCGGCGGGGCTCCTGCCGCTTTTCAACATGTCCTATGCCACCACGCATATCCACAAGTACTCGGTCGATTTCTACAAGACGCTTGAGGCCGAGACCGGCCTCAACGCCGGGTTTTCGGTGGTGGGCAACCTGCGCATGGCCCAGACGCAGGAGCGGATGGACGAATACATGCTCTATGCCGCGACGGCCGAATCCTGCGGCGTGCCCTACGAATGGCTGACCCCCGACGAGATCAAGGCGCGCTGGCCGCTCATTCGCACCGACGACCTCAAGGGCGCGATCTTTCATCCCACCGACGGCTACATCAACCCCGCCGACGTCACCATGGCGATGGCCAAGGGCGCGCGCCAGCGCGGCGTTGCCATCGAACGCAAGTGGCAGGCCGACGGGTTCGTCTGGCAGGGCGACCGCTGGGACGTGACGCTGACGAAGATGGTCGAGAAGGGCGGCAACCTCGTGCCCTCGGACGAGCAGGTCACGGTCAGCGCCGAACACGTGGTCACCGCCAGCGGCAACCACGCCCAGCGCACCGCGCGGATGCTGGGCATCAAGATGCCCGCGATCCCGGTCGAGCACACCTTCATCGTGCTCGACCGGGACCAGTCGCTGGTGGCCTACCGCAAGGACGGCGGCAGCGAGCACCCGGTGGTGCGCGATGCCGACGCGCAATCCTACGTGCGCGAGGAACGCGGCGGTTGGATCCTGGGCGTCTATGAGCAGGGCGCGCCGGCGCGGTTCGAATACGGCGTGCCCGACAGTTTCCGCGCCGACCTCTTCCAGCTCGACCTCGACCGGATCGAGGGCCAGTACATGGCGATGATCCATCGCGTGCCGTCGTGCGAGGACTGCGGCATCAAGGACGATTTCAACGGCCCGATCTGCTATACGCCCGACGGCAACCCGCTGGTCGGCCCGGCGCCGGGGCTGCGCAACATGTGGCTCGCAGAGGGCTTTTCCTTCGGCATTACCGCCGCCGGCGGCACCGGCTACTACCTGGCGCAGATGATGGTCGACGGCGAGGCCGAGATCGACATGGCCAGCCTCGACCCCAAGCGGTACGCGCAATCCTGGATGACGACCGAATTCGCCGCCCGCAAGAACGAGGAGTGCTACGAGCACGTCTATGTCCTCCACCACCCCGACGAGGAGCGCGAGGCGTGCCGCCCGCTGAGGACCGCGCCCGCCTATGACCGGCAAAAGGCGCGCGGCGCGCAGTTCGGCTGGGTGAACGGGTGGGAACGGCCGAACTATTTCGGACCGCTCGATGCACCCGAGAGCTTCGATCATGACGCCCGCAGCTTTCGCCGCGGCGGCTGGTGGCAATACGCGGTGGACGAGGCCAGGGCGATCCGCGAGGGCGTGGGCCTCATCGACGCGACCGCGTTCGCAAAGCACATCGTCAAGGGCCCCGGCGCCACCGCCTTTCTCGACTGGTTCACCTGCAACCGCCTGCCCAGGGTGGGGCGGATCAACCTGACCTACGCGCTGACCGCGAACGGCACCACGCGCACCGAATACACCATCGTGCGGCTTGGCGAGCACGAGTATTACCTCGTCTCGGCGGGGGCATGGTCGGAATACGACGGCGATTTCCTGCGCAAGGCGGCCGAGGACCGGATGGGCGATTTCGGCTATGTCGAGATCCAGGACGTGACCACGCAATGGGGCGTCTTCGCCATCGCCGGGCCCAGATCGCGCGACGTGCTCGGGGAGGTCATAAAGGACGCCGAGCCCGACACCGCGCTTTCCAACAAGCGTTTCCCGTGGCTTTCGGCCAGGGCGATCGAGCTCGGCATGTGCCCCGTGAACGCCATCCGCGTCGCCTATACCGGCGAGCTTGGCTGGGAACTGCACCACCCCATCGAGATGCAGAACTACCTCTTCGACCTGCTCGAGGGGGCGGGTGAGGCGCACGGGATGAAGCTCGTCGGTGCGCGGGCGCAGAACTGGCTGAGACAGGAGAAGAGCTACCGCGCCTTCGGCAACGAGTTGGGCCGCGACGCCACGCCGCTCGAGGCCGACCTGCCGCGTTTTGTCGATCTCGACAAGGACTTCCACGGCAAGGCGAAGCTCGTCGAGACCGGCGTGCGCGCCAAATGCTGCACCATGCTGATCGACGGCCCCGACGATGCCGACCCGTGGGGGCGCGAGGCGCTCTATGCGCCCGACGGAACCCGCGTCGGGCGGCTTACCTCGGGCGGCTATTCGGTGCATTTCGGCCAGTCGATCGGCCTGGGCTACGTTCGCCCCGACCTGGCGGTCGAGGGCACCAAGC
>CAZNMK010000478.1:0-2402 GCA_964574045.1 uncultured Roseovarius sp.
GTCGCCAAGCTGCGCGTGCCCACCGAGACCGAACTGAAGCGGCTCAGGAAGGATCAGACGCTGATCACCTTCTTCAACCCGGCCGAAAACGAGACCGGGCTCGAGATCGCGGCCAAGAAGGGCGCCAGCGTCATCGCGATGGAGATGGTGCCGCGGATTTCCCGCGCGCAGAAGATGGACGCGCTGTCGTCGATGGCGAACATCGCCGGCTACCGCGCGGTGATCGAGGCCGGCAACAATTTCGGCCGCTTCTTCACCGGTCAGGTGACCGCCGCCGGCAAGGTGCCCCCGGCCAAGGTGCTGGTGGTCGGTGCGGGCGTCGCCGGGCTCGCGGCGATCGGCACCGCGACGTCGCTCGGCGCGATCACCTATGCCTTCGACGTGCGCCCCGAGGTGGCCGAACAGATCGAGTCCATGGGGGCCGAGTTCGTCTATCTCGACTTCGAGGAAAAGGGCCAGGATTCGGCCGCCACGGGCGGCTATGCCGCGCCGTCGAGCCCCGAGTTCCGCGAAAAGCAGCTCGAGAAGTTCCGCGAGCTCGCCCCCGAGATGGACATCGTCATCACCACCGCGCTCATTCCCGGCCGCCCCGCGCCCAAGCTCTGGACAGAGGACATGGTCGCGGCGATGAAGCCCGGCGCGGTCATCGTCGACCTCGCCGCCGAACGCGGCGGCAACTGCGAGTTGACCGAGCCCGATGAACGCATCGTCACCGAAAACGGCGTCATCGTCATCGGCTATACCGATTTCCCCTCGCGCATGGCGGCGCAGGCGTCGACGCTTTACGCCAACAACATCCGCCACATGCTGGACGACCTGACGCCCGGAAAGGACGGAACGCCCGTTCACGACATGGAGGACGACGTCATCCGCGGCGCCACCGTCGCCCATGCCGGCGAGGTGACCTGGCCGCCGCCGCCGCCCAAGGTCAAGGCGATCGCCGCCCCGCCCGCGAAACCCGCGAAAACCGAGCTGACGCCCGAGGAGCGCAAGGCGCGCGAGCTGGCCGAATTCCGGGACCAGACCAAACGCCAGGTGACGTTGCTGGCCGTCGGCGGCGCGCTGGTGCTGGGGGTGGGGCTGATCGCGCCCGCCAGCTTCATGCAGCATTTCATCGTCTTCGTGCTGTCGGTCTTCGTCGGCTTCCAGGTGATCTGGAATGTCAGCCATTCCCTGCACACGCCGCTGATGGCGATCACCAACGCGATCTCGTCGATCATCATCGTCGGCGCGCTCCTTCAGATCGGGTCGGGGGCGTGGCTGGTGCTGCTGCTGGCGGCGCTGTCGGTATTCATGGCCGGGATCAACATCTTCGGCGGTTTCCTCGTCACCAGGCGCATGCTCGCCATGTTCCAGAAATCCTGAGGAGGGCGCGGAAATGGAATTCGGATTCACCACCGCCGCCTATGTCGTCGCGGCTGTCCTCTTCATCCTCTCGCTCGGCGGGCTTTCGGGCCAGGAAAGCGCCAAGCGCGCGGTCTGGTACGGCATCGTCGGCATGGCGCTGGCGGTCTTCGCCACGCTGATCGGGCCGGGCTCGGGGCTGTGGTTCCTGTCGCTCCTGCTGCTTGCCGGCGGCGGCGTCATCGGCGTCTTCGTGGCGCAGCGGGTGCAGATGACCGAGATGCCGCAGCTGGTGGCGGCGATGCATTCGCTCGTGGGTCTGGCGGCGGTCTTCGTCGGCTTCAACGCCCATATCGAGGCCGCGCGCGTGGCCGCGATGACCGCCGATCAGCGCGATGCACTCGCGGGTTTTGCCGCGGTGCTGGCGCACAAGACCGCGGTCGAGCTGTCGATCCTGCGGGTCGAACTCTTTCTCGGCGTCTTCATCGGTGCTGTGACCTTCACCGGCTCGGTGGTGGCGTTCGGCAAGCTCGCCGGCAAGCTCACGTCGAAGGCGCAGAAGCTACCGGGCGGGCACATGCTGAACGCCGGCGCGGCGGCGCTGTCGGTGATCCTGCTCATCGTCTACCTGAACGGTGCGCCGCTCTGGGCGCTGGTGCTGATGACCCTGCTGGCGTTCTTCATCGGCTATCACCTGATCATGGGCATCGGCGGCGCCGACATGCCGGTGGTGGTGTCGATGCTCAACAGCTATTCGGGCTGGGCGGCGGCGGCGATCGGCTTCTCGCTCGGCAACGATCTGCTGATCGTGGTGGGCGCGCTGGTGGGCTCGTCGGGCGCGATCCTGAGCTACATCATGTGCAAGGCAATGAACCGCCACTTCGTCAGCGTGATCCTGGGGGGCTTTGGCGGCGACGGCGGGCCGGCGGCCGAGATCGAGGGCGAGATGGTCGCCATCGAGGCCGAGGGCGTGGCGCAGACGCTGAGCGATGCCGACAGCGTGATCATCGTGCCGGGCTACGGCATGGCGGTGGCGCAGGCGCAGCAGGCGGTGAGCG
>CAZNMK010000479.1:0-2402 GCA_964574045.1 uncultured Roseovarius sp.
TGGCGGTCGACGACGCGGCGGTCGTGCGCGGCGTCAAGCTGGTCAAGCATTCCGAACCGATCGTGCTGATCGGCATCCCCGACAGCAAGATCCAGGCGCTGGCGGCCGATTATGCCGGGCTCGACCTGGTGGCAGAGGCGAATTCGGGCGGCACGGCGCACGATCTGCAGATCATCGCCGGCGCCACCGTCACCATCATGGTGATCGACGATTCGGTCGTTCGGGCCGGGCTCAAGGTGGCGCGCCGGCTGGGGCTGGGCGGGCTGAGCGCACCCGAGGCCGACACCGGGCCGAAATTCGAGATCGACCCCGAGGCGCAGGCCGCCGGCGACTGGATGACGCTGGAGGGCGACGGCACGCTCAGGCGGCTGTCGCTGGATGTGGGGCAGGTCAACGCCGCCTTCGAGGCCGTAGACGATCCGCGCGCCGCGCGCCGCCCGATCGAGGAACCCGCCGACACCAACTTCATCGAGATGTACATGGGCCTGGTTTCGGTCCCGGCGGTGGGCGAGGCGCTGCTCGGCCCGGCGGAGAACGCCAACCTGCAAGGCTGGCTGGAGGAGGGCGATCACGCCATCATGGTTGCCGGCAGGGGGCTCTATTCCTTCAAGGGCTCGGGCTATGTGCGCGGCGGCATCTTCGACCGGATCGTGCTGATCCAGGGCGATCTGTCGGTGCGTTTCCGCGACCGGATGCACCGCCGGCTGGGCGCCATCGCCGCCGACGGTGCGCCGGAATTCAGCGAACTCGACCTGTTCCGCATCCCGGCCGATTCCGGCTTCGACCCGACCGAGCCCTTCCGCCTGCAGCTGCTGGTGCAGCGCGACGTGGCCGCCATCGAGCGGGTCTTTACCACCTTCGAGATGGGCTACCGCCTGCCGGGCATGTACATGCGCGCGCTGCCCGCCCCGGCCCCCGCACCCGAGACCGCCGAGGCCCGCGCCGTCGCCGACCGCGAGGAAAGCGCCGCCCAGGCGGCGCTGTGGAAACGCATCTGGCAGGACAAGACGGTCGAGATCGCCGGTCTGGCGGCGATGCTGCTGGTGCTGACGGCGGCGTTCTTCTTCCAGGGCTTCGTGACCCGGTCCGAGCGCTTTACCTTCTGGTTCCGGATGTCCTTTCTCACTGTCACGCTGGTGTTCCTGGGCTGGTACACCAACGCGCAGCTCTCGGTCGTGAATGTGCTGGCGCTTTTCGCCGCGCTGACCACCGATTTCAGCTGGCAGGCGTTCCTGCTCGATCCGCTGACCTTCATCCTGTGGTTCGCGGTGGCAGCGGCGCTGATCTTCTGGGGGCGGGGGGCCTATTGCGGCTGGCTGTGCCCGTTCGGCGCGCTGCAGGAGCTGACCAACCGCATCGGGCGCTGGCTGGGCATCCCGCAATGGACACTGCCTTGGGGCCTGCACGAACGGCTCTGGCCGTTGAAATACGTCATCTTCCTGGGGCTTTTCGGGGTTTCGCTCGCGTCGCTCGAACAGGCCGAACGCCTGGCCGAGGTCGAGCCGTTCAAGACCGCCATTGTGCTGAAATTCATGCGCGCCTGGCCGTTCGTCGCCTATGCCGCGGCGCTGCTCATTGCGGGGCTGTTCGTCGAGCGGTTCTTCTGCCGTTACCTGTGCCCGCTCGGGGGCGCGCTGGCGATCCCGGCGCGGCTGAGGATGTTCGACTGGCTCAAGCGCTACCGCGACTGCGGCAATCCCTGCCAGACCTGCGCCAGGGAATGCCCGGTCCAGGCCATCCACCCCACCGGCGAGATCAACCCGAACGAATGCGTGAACTGCATGCACTGCCAGGTGCTCTATCGTTCCAAGGCCAAGTGTCCGGTCGTGATCCGGAACGAGAAGCGGCGACGGAGCGCCGCCCGCGGGACCGCCGACCTGGACCGTATCCTCACCAATCACCCCAACCAAAAGGAGAAGACAAATGTCTGACAAGACACCGAAAACCGGCCTCAGCCGCCGTGCAATGCTGGGCGCGACCGCCGGCGGCGCGGCGCTTCTTGGCGGCGCGGGCGGCGCACGGCTGGCGCTGATGGGCGGCGCCGCGGGCGTTGCCGCCACCGCCGCGGGCACCACCGCCGCACGGGCCGCAACCGACGCTGCCAGCCTCGCGCCGGGCGAACTGGACGAATACTACGGCATCTGGTCCTCGGGCCAGACCGGCGAGCTGCGCATTCTCGGCGTGCCCTCGATGCGCGAGTTCATGCGCATTCCGGTGTTCAACCGCTGCTCGGCCACCGGCTGGGGCCAGACCAACGAAAGCCTGAAGATATTCGAGGACGGGATGCTGCCCGAAACCAAGGCGTTCCTCAACGCCAACGGCAAGCGCATCCACGACAACGGCGATTTGCACCACCCGCACATGTCGTTCACCGACGGCACCTACGACGGGCGCTACATCTT
>CAZNMK010000480.1:0-2398 GCA_964574045.1 uncultured Roseovarius sp.
CTGCCCGGCGTGCTGGGGGCGATGATGGCGGCCGAGGCGATCAAGATCGTGACCGGGGCGGGCACGGCGCTCAGGGGCGAGATGCTGATCTTCGATGCGCTCTATGGCGAAACCCGCAAGATCGCGCTCGCGCGGCGCCCCGATTGCCCGGTCTGCGGCGAAACCCGGAATGCCCGGGCCGGCGACTGAAGGGAGACGGCCATGACCAACCCGCTGCTCGAGCCCTGGTCCGGCGACTTTGCCATCGCCCCGTTCGACCGCATCGCGGACGCCGATTTCGCCCCCGCGATCGACACCTCGCTGGCACGGGCGCGGGCCGAGGTGGCGGCGATCCCGGCCGATCCCGAGCCCGCCACCTTTGCCAACACCATCGCCGCGTTCGAGGCGGCGGGGCGCAGGCTCGACCGGGTGCTGGCGGTTTTTTTCGTGCTGGCGGGCGCCGACACCAACCCCGAACGCCAGCGCCTGCAGCGCGAGTTGAGCCCGAAACTGGCCGGGTTCGCCTCGGATATCCACGCCGACAAGGCGCTTTTCGCGCGGATCGAGACACTCTGGCAGGCGCGCGAAACCCTGGGGCTGGACCCGGAGGAAGCCCGCCTGCTGATGCTCACCCGGCGGCGGTTCTTGCGCGCCGGCGCGGCGCTGACGGGCCAGCCGGAGGCGCGGATGAAGGAAATCATGGCGCGGCTGGCGCAACTCGGCACCGCATTCACCCAGAACCTGCTGGCGGACGAGGCCGGCTGGCACATGGCCCTGTCGGAGGACGATCTCGACGGTCTGCCCGACTTCCTGATCCGGGCGGCGCGCGATGCCGGGCGCGAAATCGGGCTGGGCGGCCCGGCGATCACGCTGTCGCGGTCGCTCGTTGTGCCGTTCCTGCAATTCTCGCCGCGCCGCGACCTGCGCGAACGTGCCTTCAACGCCTTTGTCTCGCGCGGCGCGGGGGACGGGGAACACGACAACCGCACCATCGCCGCCGAAATCCTGGCGCTGCGGCAGGAACGGGCGAAGCTTTTGGGCTACGACAGTTTCGCCGCCTACAAGCTGGAAACCGAGATGGCCGGGACACCCGACAAGGTGCGCGACCTGCTGATGGCGGTCTGGAAACCGGCGAAGGCGCGGGCCGAGGCCGACGCGCAGGTGCTGACGGAAATGATGCAGGCCGATGGCGTCAATGGCCCGCTCGAGCCCTGGGACTGGCGCTATTACGCCGAGAGGCGCCGCCAGGCCGAGCATGATTTCGACGAGGCCGCGCTCAAGCCCTATCTGCAACTCGAGCGGATGATCGCGGCGGCGTTCGACTGTGCGGGGCGCCTCTTCGGGCTGGAGTTCCGGCCTGTCGACCTCCCCCTCTACCACCCCGATTGCCGCGCGTGGGAGGTCACGCGCGATGGCCGCCACATGGCGGTCTTCATCGGCGACTGGTTCGCGCGGGCCTCGAAACGGTCGGGCGCCTGGTGCACCACGCTCAGGGGGCAGGCCAGAACGCCCGAGCAGGTGCGCCCGGTGGTGCTGAATGTCTGCAACTTCGCCAAGGGCGATCCGGCGCTCTTGAGCTATGACGAGGCGCGCACGCTCTTTCACGAGTTCGGTCATGCGCTTCACCAGATGCTGTCGGACGTGACATACGAATCGCTCTCGGGCACCAACGTGGCGCGCGATTTCGTCGAACTGCCCAGCCAGCTGTTCGAGCACTGGCTCGAGGTGCCCGAGGTGCTGGAACGCTTTGCCACCCATGCCGAAACCGGCCAGCCGATGCCGGCGGCGATGCGGGCCAAGGTGCTGGCGGCGGCCAATTTCGATGCCGGTTTCGACACCGTCGAATATCTCGCCTCGGCGCTTGTCGATCTCGACTTCCACGACGGCTCGGCGCCGGCCGATCCGATGGCGCGGCAGGCGCGGGTACTGGCCGATATCGGCATGCCGCACGCCATCGCCATGCGCCACGCCACGCCGCATTTCGCCCATGTCTTTGCCGGCGACGGCTATTCCAGCGGCTATTACAGCTACATGTGGTCCGAGGTCATGGATGCCGACGCCTTTGCCGCCTTTGCCGAGGCCGGCGGTCCATTCGACGCCGACATGGCCCGCGCGCTGGAGGCGCATATCCTCTCTCGGGGCGGCACGGCGGAGGCCGATACGCTCTGGCGGGCGTTCCGCGGGCGGCTGCCTGGGGTCGAGGCACTGCTCAGGGGCCGGGAGCTGGCGGCATGAGCGGGGGGGCGTTGCCCTATCGACGGGGCGTCGGCGTGATGCTGGCCAACGCCGCGGGCGAGGTGTTCGTCGGCCAGCGCATCGACACGGCCGAGCCCGCCTGGCAGATGCCGCAGGGCGGCATCGACAAGGGCGAGACGCCGCGCGACGCCGCGTTGCGCGAGCTTTGCGAGGAAACCGGCGT
>CAZNMK010000481.1:0-2016 GCA_964574045.1 uncultured Roseovarius sp.
CGATGGTGGCGGCGACGCGGCCGTAGAGCGCGGCGATCTCGGCCGTCGGCCTTTCGGTTTCGTCGGTCATGACATCCCTCTCCCCGTTTTTCCGAGTCTTTCGTTTGGTAAGACGTGACAAAACGCCCGTCAACTGTTTCTTAGTACTTTTATCGGGAACAGACGGCGCGGCCGGACGGGCCCGCGGCCCGATCCGGTTAACCCCTTTACCGGATGGTAAAATTTGCGATTACGCCTTGGAATGGCAGCGTTTCTCGGCGCGGACCGGCGCCTGACGTGGCGGAAGCGAGGCTTTACACCCGCCGGCAATCGCGACTACCTTTCGACCATGTGCCGGGGCGCGGCCGCAGATGGCCGGGTGCAGCCCCGCTCAGTTCAGGGAGACAGATATGAAAATTCTCAGAAACCTCGCGGCGGCGTCCGCGATCGTGCTGGCGGCGGCCGGCATCGGCTCGGCGCAGACGCTCAATTTCGCGTATGACGCCGATCCGGTCTCGCTCGACCCGCACGAGCAGCTTTCGGGCGGCACGCTGCAGCTCAGCCACATGGTGTTCGACCCGCTGCTGCGCTGGAACAAGGATCTGGGTTTCGACCCGCGCCTGGCCGAAAGCTGGGAACGGGTGGACGATACCACGGTGCTGTTCCGGCTGCGCCAGGGGGTGAAATTCCATTCCGGCAACGACCTGACCGCCGAGGACGTGGTCTGGACCATCGAGCGGCTGAAATCCTCGCCCGACTTCAAGGGCATCTTCGCCGGCTGGGCCTCTGCCACCGCGGTCGACGACCATACCGTCGAGATCAGGACCGAGGGCCCCAGCCCGCTGGTGCTGCACACCGCAACCTACGTCTTTCCGATGGACAAGGATTTCTACGAGGAAGGCGGCGCCGAGATCACCAAGCACGGCGACAGCTTTGCCAGCAGGAATGCCTCGGGCACCGGACCGTTCATCGTGACCGAGCGCGAACAGGGCGTGCGCGTCGTCTTCGAGCGCAACGCCAACTACTGGGACACCGCGAGCCCCGGCAACGTGCAGACCGCGATCCTGACCCCGATCAAGGAGGCGCCCACCCGCGTCGCCGCGATCCTGTCGGGCGACGTCGACTTCATCGCGCCGGTGCCGCCCACCGACCTCGAGCGGATCGAGGCCGACCCCAATGTCGACCTCGTCACCATGACCGGCACCCGCATCATCACGCTGCAGATGAACCAGCAGCGCCACGAGGCGCTGGCCAACGTCAAGGTGCGCCAGGCGATCGTGCATGCCATCAACAACGAAGGCATCGTGCAGAAGATCATGAAGGGCTTCGGCACCGTCGCGGCGCAGCAATCGCCCATGGGCTATGTCGGCCACAACCCCGACCTGACGCCGCGCTTCGACCTCGACAAGGCCAAGGCGCTGATGGCGGAGGCGGGCTATGCCGACGGGTTCAAGGCGACGATGATGTGCCCCAACAACCGCTACGTCAACGACTACAAGATCTGCGAAGCGGCGGCGGCGATGCTGGCCAAGATCGGCATCGAGATCGACCTCACGACCATGCCCAAGGCGCAGTACTGGCCCAAGTTCGACGAACGCGCCGCCGACATCATGATGATCGGCTGGCATTCGGATACCGAGGACAGCGCCAACTTCAACGAGTTCCTGACCATGACCCCCAACGCCGATACCGGCCGCGGGCAGTACAACTCGGGCAACTACTCGAACGAGATGGTGGACCAGCTGACGCTCGCGTCGCTGACCGAGACCGACCCGCAAAAGCGCGCCGAGATGCTGCAGCAGGTCGAGAAGATCCTCTATGACGAGGCCGCCTTCGTGCCGCTGCACTGGCAGGACCTGGCCTGGGCCGCGCGCAAGGGCGTCAACATCGAGCCGGTGCTCAACGTGATGAACTTCCCCTATCTGGGCGATCTGGTCATCGAAAACTGAACGACGCCACGTCCGGCGGGCCGGTCTTTCCGGCCCGCCGTTTCCCGCCCCGGACCCGATCCGCGGCCTCCCGGCCAACCCACGGCAG
>CAZNMK010000481.1:2026-2387 GCA_964574045.1 uncultured Roseovarius sp.
CGGCCCGGGCGCCCCCCCCCCCCCCCCCCCGCGCCGCCCCCCCCCCCACCCCCGGGGGGGGGCGCGGCGGGCGCCCCGGGGCGGGGTGCCGCCTCAAGCCGCCGCCAGAGAAACCCCGCACCGATGCACATCCTCGCCTTTCTCGTCCGCCGTGCAGTCCAGGCCGTGATCGTGATGTTCGTCATCTCGCTCATCGGCTTTTCGATCCAGGACAACCTGGGCGATCCGCTGCGCGAACTGGTCGGACAGTCGGTATCGGAGGCCGAGCGCGAGGCGCTGCGCGACGATCTCGGCCTCAACGACCCCTTTCTGGTGCAGTATGCCCGTTTTCTCGGCAATGCCGTGCAGGGCGATCTGGGCA
>CAZNMK010000482.1:0-2386 GCA_964574045.1 uncultured Roseovarius sp.
GTCCGGGGCGAGGCCGAGATCGAGGAGATCGACATGCTCTATGACGTCTCCAAGCAGGTCGAGGGCCACACCATCTGCGCGCTGGGCGATGCCGCGGCGTGGCCCGTTCAGGGTCTCATCCGCAACTTCCGCGACGAGATCGAGGACCGCATCAGGGCGCAGAAATCCGGCCGCGTCAGCGCCGTGGCCGCCGAATGAGGCTATTCGGCCGCAAGACCCCTGCGGGCGCGGCCGGGCGCGGCCTGCCCAGCGTCTGGGACTTTTTCTACAAGGGCCCGGACGTGGCCGGCGACATCCGCGAGAAGTACGGCTATGACGGCGACCTGCTGCGGATATTCACCGGCACGTCGGGGGCGATGGTGCACAAATGGCACCACTACATCCCCGTCTACGACCGCTATTTCAGCCGCTTTCGCGGCACCGGGGTCCGGTTTCTGGAAATCGGGGTATCGCAGGGCGGCTCGATGCGGATGTGGCGCGAGTATTTCGGACCCGAGGCGACGATCTACGGCGTCGACATCGACCCCGGCTGCGCCCGTTTCGACGGCGAGGCGGGGCAGGTGCGGATCGGGTCGCAGGACGACGCCGCGTTTCTGGGCGCCGTGGTTCAGGAGATGGGCGGCGTCGATATCGTTCTCGACGACGGCAGCCACATGATGCCGCATGTGCGCAAGACGCTCGATATCCTGTTTCCGCTGCTGGCGCAGGACGGCCTTTACATGATCGAGGATCTGCACACCGCCTATTGGCCGGACTACAAGGGCGGCTTTTCGTCCCGGGCGAATTTCTTTCGCGATCTGGGCCATATCTTCGACGACATGCACCGCTGGTATCATGCCCGCGGCGTCAGCCGGCCGGGCGTCGGCGACGCGGTTTCGGCGGTGCATGTGCACGACTCGATCGCGGTGTTCGAAAAGGCGCCGGTCTGGCCGCCGGTCCATTCGCAGGTGGGCAAGGCCGACCCGCCGGAGGGCGCGGCATGATCCGCAAATACGCCTATCAAGGCGGGGACGTCGCGGCCGACATCCTCGACCGCTACGGTTTCGACGGCGAACTGGCCAAAATCTATGCCACCACCCGCGATTTCGAGGTGCACAAGTGGCATCACTACATCCCGCTCTACGACCGCTACCTCGCCCGCTACCGGGGCACCGGGGTGCGGTTTCTGGAAATCGGCGTGGCCAAGGGCGGCAGCCTGCAGATGTGGCGCCGGTTCCTGGGCGACGAGGCGGTGCTTTACGGCATCGACATCCGCAAGAGCTGTGCCGGATTCGATGGCGTCTTCGGGCAGGTACGGATCGGCTCGCAGGACGATCCTGATTTCCTGGCGCGGGTGGTCGACGAGATGGGCGGCGTCGACGTGGTGCTCGATGACGGCAGCCACAGGATGAGCCATGTCGAGGCGTCTCTGCGCGCGCTCTATCCGCGCCTGTCGGAGAACGGAACCTACATGATCGAGGATCTGCACGCGGCCTACTGGAAGGGGTTCGAGGGCGGATACGAAGCGCCGGGGAATTTCTTCAACAGCGTGCGCGAGATCATCGACGACATGCACCGCCGCTATCACCACCAGGGGCTGAGGCGCCCCGAGATGGAAGGCGCGGTGAGCGGCCTGCACGTGCACGATTCGCTGGTGGTCATCGAAAAGGGCGCCGCGCGGGCGCCGGTACATTCGAGGGTGGGCCGACGATGATGCGCGCAGCGGCACAACGGCGCATCCCGCGGGGCCGGCCCGCGGCACGAGGCGCTTGCAACGCGACGCCAGATGCGCGACGAGGGGCGCGACGGCGGCGACAGGAAGAGGGCGACGGGATGAGGTTTCTGGCAATGACGGCGGCGATGGCGCTGGTTCCGGCGGTGGCCGGGGCCGAGACGCTGCGCTCGGCCAACCTCGAGGCGGAGCTGACGCGCCGGACGGTCTCGATGACCTCGCGGGCCGGTTCCGCCATCGCGGGCGAGCAGGTCTATGTGACCATGCGCCGCCGCGACGGCACCGCGATCGGGGCGGCCGAACTGGGCGGCTATGTCGGCTTTGCCGAACGGGCCGCATGCGGCAACAGGCCGGTTCTGGTCTCGCTGATGATCGGGGTCGAGGCCGGCGAGGCGCATTACGAGGTGCTCTGCGCACGCGCAGAGTAAGGGAGCGGGGGCGATAAGCGGCATGAGCACAATGTGGCACAAGGGTACGGCTCTGACCGGGCGCGCGGCGCTTGTCGCGGCCGTCGCCGCCGTGGCGGTGCTGGCGACCCCCGGCTGCACCCGGAAATCCGAGCGTCTGCTCTTCAACGGCGCCTATTATCCCGTCAAGGCGCGCGCCGCCGACAAGTCCGACCGCACGCTGTTCACGGTGTCGGTGCGGCGCGCCGATCAGGGGCTTGCCGGTGCG
>CAZNMK010000483.1:0-2383 GCA_964574045.1 uncultured Roseovarius sp.
GACCACCGGGATCGGCACCCGCACCGGCCCCGGTTTCGGCTATGACGAGATCGTGCCGGCGATCGAGCGGCTGATCTTCGCCTATCTCGATCTGCGCGACACCCCCGACGAGACCTTTCTCGAAACCTTCCGGCGGGTCGGCATGGCCCCGTTCAAGTCGGCGCTTTACGACGAGACCACAGCCTATGCCGCAGAATGATCTGGCCGCCCATGTCGGGGCGCTCAACGCGCGCTTTCGCCACCATTCCGCCACCGCGGTGCTGGCCCATGCGCTGGCCGATCCGGCATTCGGGCGCATCGCGCTGGTATCGAGCTTCGGCGCCGAGTCGGCGGTACTGCTGCACATGCTGTCGATCACCCGGCGCGACACGCCGGTGATCTTCATCGACACCCGGCTGCTCTTTGCCGAAACACTGGTCTATCAGCAGGAACTGGCGGAACGGCTGGCGCTGAGCGACGTGCGCATCGTCCGCGCCGGCGAGGCCGATCTCGCCCGGCACGACCCGGACGCCAGCCTGCATCGGCGCGATGCCGACGCCTGTTGTGCCCTGCGCAAGAGCGCCCCGCTCGAGGCCGCGCTGACGGGCTTCGGAGGATGGGTCACCGGGCGCAAGCGCTTTCACGGCGCCACGAGACAGGCGCTCG
Source organism: uncultured Roseovarius sp. (assembly GCA_964574045.1). GTDB lineage: Bacteria > Pseudomonadota > Alphaproteobacteria > Rhodobacterales > Rhodobacteraceae > Roseovarius. The sequence continues at coordinate 646 of CAZNMK010000483.1, forward strand.
GCTTTTTCGAGATCGAACCGGAAACCGGACGCATCAAGGTCAACCCGCTGGCGCACTGGCGCCGCCGGGACGTGCAGACCTATATCGAGGAAAACCGCCTGCCCCGGCACCCGCTGGTGGCGCGCGGCTACCCCTCGATCGGCTGCATGCCCTGCACCTCGAAGGTCGCACCGGGCGAGAACATCCGCGCCGGCCGCTGGCGGGGGCAGGACAAGACCGAATGCGGCATCCATTTCGCCGCCGGCAGGGCAACACGCAACGGAGTGAGCGCATGAGCGTGATCGTGACCGACCGGGGCTTTGGCCCCGACGACTGGCAGGGCGGGTTCGCGCCGCTGGCAGAGGCCGGGCCGGGGGATGCGGCGCTCGACCTGGCCGCCGACACCGACCCCGCGGCGCTGGCCGGCCGGCTGGCGGGCGTGGCCATGATCCGGGTGGATTTTCCCGTCTTTTCCGACGGGCGCGGATTCACCATCGCGCGGCAGTTGCGGCTGATGGGCTATGGCGGGCGGCTCAGGGCGCGCGGCCATGTCATCGCCGACCAGTACGCGATGGCGCGTCGGTCGGGGTTCGACGAAGTCGAGATCTCGGACGAACTGGCCGAGCGCCAGCCCCATTCCGACTGGCTGTTCCGTGCCGACTGGCGGGCACACGACTACCAGGCGCGGCTGCGCGGCTGAATCACCCTTTCCCTGACATGGATCAAGGTTTATCAGGGGGCGCCACGCTACCCACCCGGCGGAGGACCGCATGAACGAGACCATGACCGTGACCGACGCCAAGGCCGGCAAGACCCTTCCCGACGCCCAGACCGTGACCGCCGTCAAGCACTATACCGACCGGCTGTTTTCGTTCCGCGTGACCCGGCCCGCCAGCCTGCGCTTTCGCTCGGGCGAATTCGTGATGCTGGGACTGATGGAAGAGGACGCCAGGACCGGGCGCGAAAAGCCGCTTCTCAGGGCCTATTCCATCGCCAGCCCGGCCTGGGACGACGAGCTCGAGTTCTACTCGATCAAGGTGCCCGACGGCCCCTTGACCAGCCGGCTGCAGCACATCCAACCGGGCGATCGGATCATCCTGCGGCCCAAGCCCGTCGGCACGCTGGTGCACGACGCGCTGCTGCCGGGTAAACGCATCTGGTTTTTCGCCACCGGCACCGGGGTCGCGCCCTTCGCCTCGCTCCTGCGCGACCCGCAGACCTATCACGATTACGACGAGGTGATCCTCACCCATACCTGCCGCGAGACGGGCGAGCTGCAATACGGCCGCGAGCTGATCGAATCGATCCGCTCCGACGAAATGCTCGCGGAACTGATCGGCGAGGGGTTTCACGAAAAGCTGCGTTACTACCCCACCACCACCCGCGAAGAAAGCCCCAAGATGGGCCGCATCACCGACCTGATGCGCTCGGGCGAGGTATTCGCCGACCTTGGCGTCGAGCCGCTTTCGCCCGAGACCGACCGCGCGATGGTGTGCGGCAACCTCGCCTTCAACCTCGAGCTCAAGGAGATGCTCGAGGGCTACGGCCTGACCGAGGGTGCCAATTCCGACCCGCGCGAATACGTGGTGGAAAAGGCGTTCCTGGACTGAGCGCCGCCCGGATCGCTGCCGCGCGCGTCGTCAATGCGCGGCTTCGTCCTGTTTTTCGAATCTCCATTCGACCTCGCCTTGCGGAGAGTTAAAGCGTGTTGCCCTGGATCGGATTGGCTCGTCCGCGACCAGAGGGCATGCGGCCGTCC
>CAZNMK010000484.1:0-2367 GCA_964574045.1 uncultured Roseovarius sp.
AGAGGCTCTCGTTCCAGGCCGCGTCGGCCTTGTAGGCCAGCGAATACATCACGTCCGGGGTCGGGCGCGCGCCCCAGGAGACGGCGCAGAACGGGGTCTTCAGCCAGACCTCGGAATAGTAGCCGTCATTGGGCTCGCGCTTGACGTTGATGGTGACGCCGGCCTTCTTGGCCTGCTCGGAATACAGCACGCACAGATCGACCGCCCCCGAAAAGAGGCTGTCGGCGGTCGAGATGGTGACCTCGAGCCCCTCGGCGCCCGCCTTCTTCAGCAGCGACTTGGCCTGATCGGGGTCGTATTCGCGCTGCGGGATATCCTCCGGCCAATAGGGCATAGCCGGCGAATGGTGGAAATCGTTACCCTTGGTGGCCGCGCCGAAGGCGATCTTTTCGATGATCTCGTCGCGATCCATCAAGAGCTTGAGCGCGTTGCGCACGTCGACGTCGGTGAATGGCGCGGTGTCGCACAGCATCGGCATGGTGATCGCCGCCGCCGAGGGCACGTTCTCGATCACGATGTTGGGATCGCGCTGCAGCAGCGCCGAGGTCTTGATGTCGATCAGCGATACCGCGTCGACATCGCCCGTCACCAGCGCCGTCTGGCGCGCGTTGGGATCGTTCAGCACCAGCATCTCGACCTTGTCGAAATACGCGCCCGTCCCGTGCCATCCGTCATGGCGGCTCAGCTTCCAGCCGACGCCCCATTCGCCATCGTCGATCCTGTAGGGCCCCGAGCCGTCGCCCGACCTCCAGTCGATGCTGCCGTCGTCGTTGCCGGGGCAGATCGCCAGGTGATAGTCGGTCATCAGCCAGGGCAGGTCGGCGATGCCGCTTTCCAGCGTCACGACAACCGCGTGATCGCCGTCGGCCTGAACGTCGGTCACCGTCGTCAGCAGCGCCTTGGCCGCCGATGTGGTGTCGTCGCCGCGGTGATGGTTGAGCGAGGCCACGACATCGCTGGCCTTGACCGGCCGGCCCGAGTGGAACGCCGCATCGGGGTTGAGGGTGAAGGTCCACACCGAGGCGGTGTCGTTCGCCGTCCAGTCGGTCGCGAGGTCGGGTCCGAGCGATCCGTCGGGTTCGATCATCGTCAGATAGCTGCGGTACTGGTGCGCCAGATAGATCTGCTGACGCGAGACATACTGGCCGGGATCGTGCGTGTCCGACGAGTTGCCGTCATGCATGCCGACCCTGAAGGTACCGCCGCGCTTGGGCTCGGCACGGGCCGAGCCGGTCCAGAGCCCGGTCGCGGCCGAAGCCGTCATCCCGGCCGCGATGGCCGTGCTCATGAACGAGCGGCGCGACACCTTGCCGTGGCGGGCCGCCTCTGCCAATCGCTCCAAAAGGATGGAATTCGTCGTCGTTTTCATGGTGCCTCCCTGGCTTTGCTGGTTCGGTTCTCCGGTCCTTGCCGGAATGCGGCCGTCCTGCGGCCCGTCTGCGCGGACCCTTCCGACAGGGCGGACTGCGTCCCGGCCCTGTCGCCCGGCGGCCGTCTGTCCCTGTCCTGTCGGTCCTCCTCTCGCTGCCCCATCCGGGGATGGGCATTGCGTTTTCGTCGCTGCCGGGTGTGTGCGCGCGCGCCCCGCGGATCGCGCCGCGGGGCACATGTTTCCCGGCCTTTCCCGGTTCAGCCCTCGAACCACCAGCGGCTGGCCGCGCGATAGCCGTCCATCTGCCAGCTCGCCGCGACCTTGCCGATGGTCTTGACGTTGCTGCGCCGCCCGTAAAGGAAGTTCGGGAAATACGGCAGGACGGTGCCGCCATCGTCGCGCGCCAGCATCGCCATCTCGCGGTACATCTCGGCGCGGACGCTGTCGTCCAGCTCGGACTTGGCCGCAACCAGCAGTTCGTTGAAACGCTCGTTCTCCCAGTGCGATTCGTTCCAGGCCGCCCCGGCCTTGTAGGCCAGCGAATACATCACGTCGGGCGTCGGGCGCGCGCCCCAGGCGACCATGCACCAGGGCTTCTTGAGCCACACATCCGACCAGTAGCCGTCGTTGGGCTCGCGCTTGACCTGGATGTCGATGCCCGCCGCCTTGGCGTGCTCGGCATAGAGAACGGCCACGTCGACCGCGCCGGTGGCGATCGAATCCGCCGTCCTCAGCGTCACCGACAGCCCCTCGGCGCCGGCCTTCTTCAAGAGCGACTTGGCCTGGTCGGGATCGTATTCGCGCTGCGGGATGTCGTCGGGCCAGTACGGCATCGCCGGCGAGTGGTGGAAATCGTTGGCCATGGTGGCGGCGCCGAAGGTGATCTTCTCGATCAGGTCCGCGCGGTCGATCGACAGCTTGAGCGCGTTGCGCACATCGACATTGTCGAACGGCGCCACGTCGCAGAACATCGGCATGGTGATCGCCTGCGCCGA
>CAZNMK010000485.1:0-2366 GCA_964574045.1 uncultured Roseovarius sp.
CTCTCCGTCAGTTCCGCGAAAAAGAGGAACCCGCGCGGCCGTCGGGGCATGTCCGGGGCGTCGGAAACCTCGACCCGCGCCTGCGACAAGGACGGCTGCAACGAGCCCGGAAAGTACCGCGCGCCCAAGGCGCCCGACGTGCTGGACGATTATTTCTGGTTCTGCAAGGAGCATGTGCGCGAGTACAATCTCAAGTGGAACTTCTTCGACGGCACCACCGAGGCCGAGATCAACGCGCAGATGTCCCAGGACAAGGTCTGGGAGCGCCAGACCCGCGCCTTCAACGACCCCGAGGCCCGCGCCTGGGCGCGGCTCGGGATCGAGGATCCGCACCAGGTGCTGGGCGAGAACGCCACCAAGAACCCCGGCAAGGGCCGCACCGGCCAGCGCAAGCTGCCCCCGACCGAACGCCGCGCGCTGGAAATCCTCGAGGCCGAGGACAGCTGGACCAAGGCCGATATCCGCAAGGCCTACAAGGCGCTGATCAAGGTGCTGCATCCCGACATCAACGGCGGCGACCGCAGCCAAGAGGAACAGCTGCAACAGGTGGTCTGGGCCTGGGATCAGATCAAGCCGAGCCGCAATTTCAAGTAGCGCGCGGCCGGGACCGGTTCGCGGATCGGTCCCCCGGCGCGACCGTCGCCAGCCGCCGTGCGCCAAGGCGCGGGTGCAGGCTGGCCGCCAGCGCCCAGCACAGGCCCAGCGCCGCCCCGCTCAGCGCGAAGACGGCCGAAACCGGGGCCGCCAGCAGCACCAGCCACGCCGCCCCCGGCGTCACGATCCCGGAGACGTCGCGAAAGCTGGAATAGACCGCCGACATCTCGGTGCGCTCGGACGGTTTCACCGCCATCAGGAACGGCAGCCCGCCGCAGATGTCGAGCAGGATCAGGAACGCCGAGCCGGCAAAGAGCGCGGCCAGCGCCGCCACCGGAAACCCCGCCAGCGCGCCGCCGGCGACGAACAGCAGCGCCGCCCCGCCAAAGCCGGTCCGCACCGCGCCGCGTACCGTGCCGCGCTGCATCCAGCGCAGCATCATCGGGGTCAGGAACAGGATGGCGTTGGTGACAGACAGCATGATGCCCCCGGCCTGCGGGCCCAGCCCGTTTTCGACCGCGTAGATCGGCAGATAGACCACATAGGCCCACCATCCGCAGGAGCGGATCACGGCAAAGCTCCACCCGACCACAAGCCGCGGCTGGGCAAGAAACCGCCCGAGGTAGCGCAGCGGATTGGTCGCCGGACGCCGCGCCCGGGTTATCAGCTTGCCGTTGCCCATCCGCATCGCCCAAAAGAGCCCAAGCAGCGCGAACGCGGCCGCCGCCGCCACGGCGAACGGCGCCGGTGCCCACCATTCCATCAGCGACACCCCCGCCACCGGCCCCACCGTCCAGCCCAGCGCGCCGTAGAACATGCGCAGCGTCTCGCAGCGGCCCAGCTCGGCGCGTTCGACATAGTCGAGCACATAGGCGTTGAGACAGACGAACAGCGTGACCGTGGCCACCGAGATCAGCACCAGCGCAGCCACCACCCCGGCGCCCCCCGCCATTCCCGACACCGCCCCTGCGAAAAAGGTGGCCGTACCGGCGGCATAGAGCCAGCGGCGCGGCACGAAACGGTTGAGCCACGGCACCAGCAGCCCTGCCGCCAGCGACAGGAGCCCGGCCAGGAAATAAACCTCGGACACCTGCCGCGCATCCCCCAGCGCGGCGAAGATCGCCACCGGAAAGACCGAGACGAGGACGCCGCGCGCCACCGCCTCGGCCCCGGTCAGGAGCGCGAAACCGCGCATCGACGGCGCGGGGGCATGGCGGAGCCATTCTGGAATGCGGCGTTCGAACATGGGATATCCCGGCTGCCTCTGCCCCCGAAGATGCTCTGCCGGGCGCGCCTGTCGCCTCTGTTCGCGACCGACGCGTCGGAAACGGGCCGCCGGCACGATCGCCGCCGCCCCCCCGCATGCCCCCTACCCCTTGCCCTTTGCCGCTTTATGTTGCACCACGAGTCGCGAAACTGAGTTGAAGGACAAGGCCCCATGGCGGACGGAAGCAGCGACAGGAGCGCGCGCCCCACCGAAGAGATCTCGGTGAGCGACGTGTTCGGCATCGACAAGGACATGATCGTCAAGGGTTTTGCCGAGCGCGGCGAGCGCGTGCCCGACATCGACAGCACCTACAAGTTCGATCCCGAGACCACGCTGGCCATTCTCGCCGGTTTCACCCATAACCGCCGGGTGATGATCCAGGGCTATCACGGCACCGGCAAGTCGACCCATATCGAACAGGTCGCGGCCCGGCTGAACTGGCCCTGCGTGCGCGTCAACCTCGACAGCCACATCAGCCGCATCGACCTGATCGGCAAGGACGCCA
>CAZNMK010000486.1:0-2347 GCA_964574045.1 uncultured Roseovarius sp.
GCATCGGCATCGACCGGCAGGCGCTGATCATGTCGGGCGCGGCGATCCTGCAGGCACTCCTGCGGTGCTGGCCGACCGACCGGCTGTCGGTGGCCGACCGGGGGTTGCGCGAGGGCATCCTCTACGCGCTGATGTCGGCCGACGGCGTGCTGAGCGACCGCGACTGACGGGGGCGGCGGGGCGCATGGCGAAGAAACCGGACGGCAGGAACGGCTCTGGGCGCGGGCGGCGCGACCTGACGGTCAAGGTCAGGACCGCGCGCGGGCGCAAGCCGTCCTCCACACGGTGGCTGCAGCGGCAACTGAACGACCCTTATGTGAAACGGGCCAAGGCCGAGGGCTATCGCGGGCGGGCGGCATTCAAGATCATGGAACTCGATGACAGGTTCGGTTTCCTGGTGCCGGGTGCGCGGGTGGTCGACCTGGGCTGCGCGCCGGGCGGCTGGTGCCAGGTGGCGGTGGCGCGCGTCAACGCGCTGGGCGACATGGCGGGCCAGCCCCGGGGCCGGGTGCTGGGCATCGACCTGGTCGAGGTCGAGCCGATCGCGGGGGCCGAGATTCACCGCCTCGATTTTCTCGACGAGGGCGCCGACGAGCGGGTCAAGGCGTGGCTCGGCGGGCGCGCCGACGTGGTCATGTCGGACATGGCGGCGGCCGCCTCGGGGCACAAGCAGACCGATCATCTGCGCATCGTGGCACTGTGCGAGGCGGCGGCCGGGCTCGCCTTCGACGTGCTCGAGGAGGGCGGCACCTTCGTCGCCAAGGTGCTGGCGGGCGGCGCCGAGGGCGGGCTGCAGACGCTGCTCAAGCAACGCTTCGCCAAGGTCGCCAACGTCAAGCCGCCGGCCTCGCGCGCGGACAGTTCGGAAAAATTCGTGGTGGCGACCGGGTTCAGGGGCTGAGCAGGCTGCGCGCGGCCCGGCGCGCGAGCGCGTCGAGATCGGTCTCGGCCGGCGGTGCGATCCGCCGGCGCGCAGCCGCGCACGCGATCGCGTTGCCCTGACGGATCAGTTCGAACAGCCGGGCATGACGGGCAGGGGGCTTGGGTGCTGCGGGCATGCGGCACAGATTGCCGGCCGAATGCGGCGAAATTGGCGCCGCGCCCGGAAAATCCCGTGGCTGGCGGCGGCGGCAACCCCGCCCCGGCAACATTGCGCGCCGGGGCGGTGCGGCCTGCCCCTCAGACCTTGCCGGGCGCGTCCGAGGTGTTGGCCCACCCATCGGCATCGGGCGACCATTCGCCGGCGTCGTCGCGTTCCTCGCGGCGCAGCCGTCCCATCCGGCTGAGCACGAACCAGACGATCGGCAGCACCCCGCCAATGGTAAAGACCGCGCCGCCGAGGCTGCGCATGTAGGTCAGGACCTGGAACACCGGCCCCTGAATGATCTCCTGGCTGCGGGCATACCACAGCCCCTCGCGCAGGACGGTGACCAACTGGTAGAGCCCCACCGGCAGCAGGTCGAGGAACATCATCATCGCCACCCCGATATTGAGCGACCAGAACGCCACCCGCACCAGCCGCGGGTTCCATGCCTCGATACGGAAAAGGTGCTGGCAGCAAAACAGCATCCCCGCCAGCGCGATGTTGCCCTTGACCCCGAACATGGCGGCATGGGCGTGGTTGCCGGTCAGATAGGTCGCATGTTCGAAGTAGTTGATGATCGGCAGGTTGATCATCGAGCCGAAGACGCCGGCGCCGAACACGTTCCAGAAGTTCACCGCCAGCACGAAGAGCCACACCTCCTCCATCACGAAGCTCTGGCGGCCCTGGGCATGGAACCGCGACGCACGGGCCTTTTCCTGCCGCATCCGCCAGGCGTCGAGCGTCAGCAGCAGGAGCGGCAGCACCTGAAGCGTCGAAAAGACGCTGCCGAAGGCGATGACGCCGGTGGGCTTGGCGATCCAGTAGAAGTTGTGCGCCACCCCCAGCGTCGCGGTCGCCATGAAGAGATAGACCGCCAGAAAGATGACCCGTTCGGCCATCACCCGGTTGATGAGCCCCATCTGCACCAGCATGTAGGCCACGATCACCGTGGTGAAGACCTCGAACGTCACCTCGACCCACATGTGAACCACCATCCAGCGCCAGAAATCGGCGATGGCGAAATTCGACTGCGGCGAGATGAAGAGCCCGAAGAAGAGGAAGAACACCATCACCCCGCTGCCGTAGAGCAGCCAGGCGGGCACCGACCACAGGTTGCGCCGCGTGAGCCACGGCCGGATGCCGCGCCAGATGATCGCGATCCAGAGCGAGAACGCCGCCAGCAGGAGAAGCTGAAAGGCGCGCCCCATCTCCATAAACTCCCACCCCTGACTACCAAACCAATAAACAACCAATCCAATCAAA
>CAZNMK010000487.1:0-2339 GCA_964574045.1 uncultured Roseovarius sp.
GCGCGACGATGGCGGGACCATCATCCCGATGTTCAACAACTTCGTCTATGCGCGCCGCAAGAACGTGATGCGGGGCGAAAACCTGGCCGCCAGCTGGGAAATCGACGGTGCCCGCGCCCCGAGCCGCTGGTGGTTCGACGGCTGAACGAAAGAACGCCCCGGCACGGATACGGCCCGGGGCGTCGCCGCCCGGCCCGGCGGCAGCGGCCACCGGAACGGGCCAGCATCAAGGGCCGATGCGGGGCGCGCGGGCGCCGCCGCCTCGGCTGCAACGAAAACAACTTCTGGCCGTTCGATGCGCGGGATGAATCCGGGCAGGGCGGCGGCGGCAACAGCAGGAGGGACGGATGGGAGACATCCTTGGGCTGGTTGGAAAGCGGCTCGGATTGGGACTGATCATTCTGCTGGTCATCTCGATCATCATCTTTTTCATGGTCGAACTGCTACCGGGCGACATCGCCCAGGCGGTTCTGGGCCAGGGCGCGACCGAGGAAAACCTGCGCGCCCTGCGCAAGGAAATGGGGCTCGACCAGCCGGCCATCGTGCGCTACCTCGACTGGCTGCGCGGCGCGGTGGTGTTCGATTTCGGCAATTCGATCGTCACCGGCGAATCGGTGGCCGAAACCATCGGCGAGCGGTTCATGAACACGCTCTTCCTGGCAACCTACGCGGCGGTGATCGCGGTGCCGGTGTCGATTTCGCTGGGTGTCATCGTCGCGCTCCTGCGCAACTCGATCTTCGACCGGGTCGCCAACGTCGTGACCCTGTCGTTCATCTCGTCGCCCGAGTTCTTTCTGGGCTACATCCTGATCCTCTATTTCTCGGTCAACTGGGGCATGTTCCCGGCGATCGCGAGCCTGAGCGACGGCATGACGCTGTTCGAGCTGCTCGAGCGCACCTTCCTGCCGGCGCTGACGCTGGTTCTGGTGGTGATGGCGCACATGATGCGGATGACGCGGGCGGCGATCATCAACCTGCTGTCGTCACCGTATATCGAGATGGCCCGTCTCAAGGGCGCGCCGCCGTGGAAGGTGATCGTCAAGCACGCCCTGCCCAACGCCTGGGCGCCGATCATCAACGTGGTGGCGCTGAACCTGGCCTATCTCATCACCGGCGTGGTGCTGGTCGAGGTGGTGTTCGTCTATCCCGGCATCGGGCAGGCGCTGGTCGACGCGGTTTCGAAACGGGATTTCCCGGTGGTGCAGGCATCGTGCCTGATCTTCGCGGCCACGTTCATCCTGCTCAACCTGGCGGCGGATGTGGGGGCTATTCTCACCAACCCGCGCCTGCGGCATCCCAAATAAGGAGGCGAATGAATGACCTGGTTCGTCATCGGTTACTATACCGTTCTTCTCGCCGCCTCCTGCCTTGCGGCCTATTTCAACAAGCGGCCGGTGTTTCTGCTGCTCTTTTCGCTGACGCTGGTGTCGTTCGTGCTGGGCATCGTGGGCGGCACAGGGGCGCTACAGTTCGTCGCTGTCAGCGCCGGCCTTCTGGGGCTGGCGGCGATGATCGCCTACGGCTTCCGCGAATTTCTGATCGTGTTGTCGTCGGACGACATGGCCAAGGAGCTGCGCACCGCGCCGCTGACCGCGGCATTCGGGATGTTCGTGGTCTTTACCTACGCCGTGATGGGCATCTTCGCGCCGCTCATAGCCCCCCACGGCGAGGCCGAGGTGATCTCGCAGGCTTTTGCGCCCGCGGACGAGAACATGCTCCTGGGCGCCGATCAGCTCGGTCGCGACATGTTCAGCCGCATCGTCTATGGTACCCGCAACTCGGTCGGGCTGGCGCTGGCGGCGACGCTGGCGGCGTTCATCCTCGGCGCGCTGGCGGGGCTCCTGGCGGCGACCAAGGGCGGCTGGTTCGATCAGATGATGGGCCGGGTGGCGGATGTGATCATGTCGATCCCGTCGCTCATTTTCGCGCTCCTGATGCTCTCGATCTTCGGCCCGCATATCCACGTCATCATCATTGCCGTGGCGGTGATCTATGCGCCGCGCGTCTTTCGCCTGACGCGGGCGGTCGCGGGCAATATCGTGGTGATGGACTATATCGAGGCCGCCAAGCTCAGGGGCGAGGGCACCTGGTACCTGATCCGCCGCGAAATCCTGCCGAACTCGACAGCGCCGCTGGTGGCCGAATTCGGGCTGGAATTCTGTTTCGTGTTCCTGCTGGTCGCCGGCCTGTCGTTCCTCGGCCTCGGCATCCAGCCGCCCACCGCCGACTGGGGCTCGATGGTGCGCGAGAACGCGACGCTGATCTCGTTCGGCGATATCACCCCGCTCATACCCGCCGCCGCCATCGCGCTCTTGACCGTCGCGGTCAATTTCGTGGTG
>CAZNMK010000488.1:0-2335 GCA_964574045.1 uncultured Roseovarius sp.
GGTCGTTGTCGATGATCCGGGCCGAGAAATCGGTCAGGTTGACGAGGATGTGCCGCGCGCCGCGTTCCGTGTTGAGCCAGCGCTCGCGCTCCATCGCCACCAGCACCAGCGCCAGCCGCGTCGCCGGCGACTTGTTGATCTCGGCCAGCGTGCCCGCCCCGGCCTTGCCGTCGGGCTCGAGCCCCAGCGCCACCTGATAGCGCCGCACGGCATCCTCGATATTGGCGTCGTAGACCATCGTCGAGGTGCGCTTGAGATAGCCCATCGCCATCAGCCGGTCACGCAGCGCGATCACCGCCGGGCCGGTCTGGCCCGGCCCGAGCGCGCCGCCGGGCACCTGCGCGCCCCAGCCGCCGCTGTCGATCAGGCGTTCGAGGCGGATCTTTTCGCGCAGCAGGCGGGTGTATTCGCGGGTCTGGGGCAGCAGCGTGCGGAAATAGGCGCGCGGATGGCTGCTTGCGACCAGCCCCGACAGATAGGTGGTGGCGTCGCGGTAGGTGCCCTTGCGCTTGATCCCGTCATCGACGCTGGCGGGGTCGAGCACGCCCGACTGCATGTCGCGCGCGATGCGGATGAAGGCGCGCGACATCGCCACCTCGGCCAGGCCGCGGTCGCGGGGGCTGCGCACATCCGCCAGCATCCGCAGCAGGCGCGCGGTGTCATAGCGTCCGGCCGGCAGCCCGTGCATGCCCGCGGCCTCCATCGCCGACAGAAGCGCGCTGCGGCGGTCGCGGTGTTCGTCGCCCGGTCCGGTCCAGACCGCGGAAAAGCCGTTCTCGCGGTAGAATGCAGCGATGTCGCGGTCGTCCGAGGCTGCCTCTGCCACCGCCTGCTTGAAGGCGGTAATCCCGGCCGCCGCCGGCGCCGCGACCGCCGCCCCCGCGACCACGGCAAGAACCAGTCCCGTGCGGCGCAGCCCCGCCGCCAATGCCTGCAAACCCATTTGTCTTCCCCTCAAATCACGATCCCCAAAATCGACTAATGTCACCATCATCGCAAATCGGCATTTCCTGTCCAATCAAATATTGTCCATCTCGCATCCCTCTTTGCTCCGCCGGCCGGACCCGGGGCACGCCGGGACGACCCGGCGAGCGGTGGGAATCGGTCACATCGAAACATTTTTGCGCGAAATCTTGCCGATATCCGTTGACCGGGGCGGGTTTGTCGAAAAGTCCCTTTTGCGCCGATTCCAATTGTGGCATTAAATAGACGAATTCAGGGGATGGTAAGGACGAACCGCAGAAAATGCGGGCATTTGGTAAGCGACGGGACAGGCGCATTACATGACCGACCAAGACCATGCGAGCGTTTCGCGACGCGCGATTCTGAGAGCGTTCGCCGCGACGGCGATCACCGCGGCACCAACCTTCGGCAAGGCGGCGGGGCTGCTCAGGGGCGCAGGCGATATCCGCCGCGTCCGCATGACCTCCCCCCGCAGCGGCGAGAGCATCGACACCATCTACTGGATCGAGGGCGAGTATATCCGCGACGCGGTCAGGGAAATCACGCTGTTCATGCGCGACTGGCGCACCGACCAGGTCCACGACATCGACCCCCGCACCATCGACATCCTGACCGCCGCCCACAACCTGCTCGATGTTAGCGAACCCTACATGCTGCTCTCGGGCTACCGCAGCCCGGAAACCAACGCCATGCTGCGCCGCCGCTCGCGCGGGGTGGCCAGGAACTCGCGCCACCTCAGGGGCCAAGCCGCCGATGTGCGGCTGGGCTCGCGCTCGGTCAACCAGGTCTACCGGGCCGCGCTGGCCTGCAACGGCGGCGGCGTCGGGCGCTATTCGCGCAGCGATTTCGTGCACATGGATTGCGGCCCGGTGCGCAGCTGGGGCAGCTGAGCGCGTTTGCGTTCCTTGCGTACCCCTCATTCCCCGGCCACGAAGCCGCCGCGGCACGGCGGCGGCTAGAGCGATGGCGAGGAAATCGGAAACGATTTCCGACTTGGACATCGCGAAAAATCAACCGGATAAGGCACCGACCTTGATTCAGAAATCATGGCCGGTGCTTTAGAACACCGACCATCCCATGGTGCGGCTCAGCATGGCTGCGGCGCGCGTTCCGGCCTTGGAATTGCCGTAGCCATCGAGCCCCGGCGACCAAATGGCGATGGAGGCCTTGCCGGGGGCGACGATCAATATCCCGCCGCCGACGCCGCTTTTTCCGGGCAGGCCCACCTGATAGGCGAACTCTCCCGAAGCGTCATAATGGCCGCAGCTCATCATCAGCGCATTGATCCGCCGCGCGTGGGTTCGAGAGATCACGTTCGGCGCGCCCGGCAGACCAGCCAGGCCGCGTCCGGCCATCGCCAATTGCTCTGTCG
>CAZNMK010000489.1:0-257 GCA_964574045.1 uncultured Roseovarius sp.
CACCTGGCCGGCGCGCACATGTGCTTCATCACCGCCGGCATGGGCGGGGGCACCGGCACCGGCGCGGCGCCGATCATCGCCCAGGCCGCGCGCGAACTCGGCGTGCTGACCGTCGGCGTCGTGACCAAGCCGTTCCAGTTCGAGGGCGGCAAGCGCATGCGCCAGGCCGAGGACGGGGTCGAGGCGCTGCAGAAGGTGGTCGATACGCTGATCATCATCCCCAACCAGAACCTCTTTCGCCTCGCCAACGAAAAGAC
>CAZNMK010000489.1:267-2332 GCA_964574045.1 uncultured Roseovarius sp.
ATGGCCGACGACGTGCTCTACCAGGGCGTGAAGGGGGTGACCGACCTGATGGTGCGCCCGGGCCTGATCAACCTCGATTTCGCGGACGTGCGCGCGGTAATGGACGAGATGGGCAAGGCGATGATGGGCACCGGCGAGGATGGCGGCGAGAGCCGCGCGATCCAGGCGGCCGAAAAGGCCATCGCCAACCCGCTTCTGGACGAGATCAGCCTGCAAGGTGCCAAGGGAGTGCTGATCAACATCACCGGCGGGCACGACCTGACCCTGTTCGAGCTCGATGAGGCCGCCAACCGCATCCGCGAGGAAGTGGACCCCGAGGCCAACATCATCGTCGGCTCGACGCTCGACCCCGAAATGGAAGGCGTCATGCGTGTCAGCGTCGTCGCCACCGGCATCGACGCCAGCAACGTGCACAGCGACATCCCGGTTCCCCGCCGGTCGCTGGCCGAACCGCTGAAACCCGCGCGCGAACAGATGGTCGCCGCGCCGGATTACGCCGGCGGCATCGCCGCCGAGGCGGAACCCGAAGCACCCGCGACAGCGCGACCGGCCGCCACGGCCGAGGCCGAGCCGAACCTCTTTGCCGGCTTCGACCCGCAAAGCGCGGCCGCCGAGGACCAGATGGAGGACATCTTCGAGACCGGCGAGGATGCCGGCGCGGCCGATGACGAGGACGTTCCGCCGCCCGCCTATCGGCCGTCCGCATGGCAGGAAGACGGGCAGCAGAGCGCGCTGGCCGACGAGGCCGAAGGGCGCGAGACCTTCGTTGCGCCGCGCCCGGCCCCGCTGGGCGAACCGTCGGCGGATGCCCTGGCGCGGCTGCAGGCCGCCGTCGGCCGCCGTCCGCAGGCCGCCCCCGCGCCGCGCGAAGCCCAGGCCACGCCGGCGGCGGAACGGCCGCGTTCGCGCATCAATTCGCTGATCCACCGGATGACCGGCAGCAGCGGCGATGGCGCTCAGCCGGCGGCCCCCCGCCCCCCCCGCCAGCAGCCGACCTTGCAGGCCCGCGACGCGCGGTCCGAGGTGGCCGATGACGATGACGAACAGATCGAAATTCCGGCCTTTCTGCGGCGGCAGGCGAACTGAGAAGCCGAATCGAAGCTGCGAAAAGGGCCGCCACGACGCGGCCCTTTTTCATTTGTTTTCCGATGCTTGGGGTGCATCGCGCGGGACTTGGGCGGATTCTTGCCGGTCCATGCCGGGCGATGTTTCAGGACGTTGCAAAGATTGAGTTGTTAATTGCGGCCGGGAAAATTAGACAAAACCGTAACAAATGGCCTGCGGGGCGCATACCGGCATGACTGCCGGCGCGACAGCCGGTCGCTGCGCCGCCCCGGACCGGACCCGCATTGCTCAGCGAGGAACGTCTTGCAGACAACGATCAGATCCTCGGTTCGCTTCGACGGTGTCGGCCTGCATTCCGGCATCCCGTCGCGGGCGACGATACGGCCCGCGGCACCCGGTTACGGCATCGTCTTTCGCCGTGTCGACCTGGGTCCGGGGACGGGCGACATTCCCGCCCGGTGGGACATGGTCGATCAATCGCCGCTGTGCACGCGCCTGGTCAACGAGCGGGGTGCCGACGTCTCGACCGTCGAGCACATCATGGCGGCGCTGGTGGGCTGCGGCGTTCATAACGCGCTGATCGAGGTGACGGGGCCGGAAATCCCGATCATGGACGGCAGCGCCTCGGTCTTCGTCCGTGCGATCCTGTCGGCGGGGCTGCGCGGTTCCGCGGCGCCGGTGTGGGCGATCAGGGTGCTGCGCCCGGTCGAGGTGCGCCGCGGTGACGCCCTGGCGCGGCTCAGCCGGCATGAGACGCTGCTGATCGAGTTCAGCATCGATTTCGAGGATGCCGCCATCGGCCGCCAGAGCAAGCTGCTGAACATGTCCAACGGCAGCTTCGTGCGCGAGCTCAGCACCAGCCGGACCTTTTGCCGCAAGGCCGATGTCGATGCGATGCTGGCCAACGGGTTGGCGCAGGGCGGCAATCCGGGTGAAAACGCGGTCGTGTTCGACGGCGACCGGGTGCTCAGCCCCGGCGGGCTGCGCCACGCCGACGAGC
>CAZNMK010000490.1:0-2322 GCA_964574045.1 uncultured Roseovarius sp.
TCCGCCAGATCGGCCAGCACGCCCATTCCGAGATCGTCGGCCAGCTGCCCGAGGGCAACTGGATCACCCGCGCGCCCACCCTCGAGCGCAAGATGATCCTGCTCGCCAAGGTCCAGGACGAGGCCGGCCATGGGCTCTATCTCTATGCCGCGGCCGAAACGCTCGGCGTCAGCCGCGACGAGATGACCGAGGACCTGCTCTCGGGGCGGATGAAATACTCGTCGATCTTCAACTATCCGACGCTGACCTGGGCCGATATGGGCGCCGTGGGCTGGCTGGTCGATGGCGCCGCGATCATGAACCAGGTGCCGCTTCAGCGCACCTCCTACGGGCCCTATGCCCGCGCCATGGTGCGTATCTGCAAGGAAGAGAGCTTTCACCAGCGCCAGGGCTACGACATCATGATGAAGATGGCCCGGGGCAGCCCCGAACAGCGCCGCATGGCGCAGGACGCGCTCGACCGCTTCTGGTATCCCTCGCTGATGATGTTCGGCCCCTCGGACGCCGAGAGTGTGCATTCGGCGCAGTCGATGGCGTGGAAGATCAAGATCAACACCAATGACGAGCTGCGCCAGAAATTCGTCGACCAGACCGTGCCGCAGGCCGAATGCCTGGGCCTGACCGTCCCCGACGAACACCTGAAATGGAACGAGGCGCGCGGGCACTACGACTTTTCCCAGCCGGACTGGGAAGAGTTCTTCGACGTGCTCAGGGGCAACGGCCCGTGCAACACCGACCGCCTCGCCGCCCGCCGCAGGGCGTGGGACGAGGGCGCCTGGGTGCGCGAGGGGCTGCTGGCACACGCCCGCAAGAAGGCCGCGCGCCAGACCGCCGCCGAACAGGAGATCACGCGATGAGTTCGGTCAACCCGGGCGCCCCGCCCGAAACGGACGACGAAAGCCGCCCCCGCCGCCACGAATGGCCGCTCTGGGAGGTGTTCATCCGCGGCCAGCACGGCCTCAACCACCGCCATGTCGGCAGCCTGCACGCCGCCGACGCCGAGGCCGCCATCCGCAACGCCCGCGACGTCTATACCCGCCGCAACGAGGGCGTCTCGATCTGGGTGGTGGAGAGCCGCCACATCGCCGCCACCGCACCGGGCGACAAGGGGCCGCTGTTCGATCCCTCGCACAGCAAGGTCTACCGCCACCCGACCTTTTTCGACATTCCCGACGACGTGGGGCACATGTGATGGCCGGGACGGATCTGGACGTCGACCGCGACACGCTCTTGCAGTTCCTGCTGCGAATGGGCGACAGCACGCTCATCCTCGGGCACCGGGTGTCCGAATGGTGCGGCCATGCCCCGGTGCTGGAAGAGGACATCGCGCTGGCCAACACCGCGCTCGACCTCATCGGCCAGGCGCAGCTGTGGCTCGAATACGCCGCCGAGACCGAGGGCGCGGGCAAGAGCGCCGACGATCTGGCATTCCTGCGCGACGTCTGGGATTTTCGCAACCTGCTGCTGGTGGAACTGCCCAACGGCGATTTCGGGCGCACGATGATGCGCCAGTTCCTCTTTGACGCCCGCGCCTCGATCCTGCTGCCGCGGCTCGCGCAATCGGCGGATGCGCGGGTGGCCGGTATCGCCGAAAAGGCCGCCAAGGAGGCGGCCTATCATCTTGAGCGTTCCGCCGGCACGGTGGTGGGGCTGGGCGACGGCACGCCCGAAAGCCACGGCCGGATGCAGGCGGCGCTCGACTATCTCTACCCCTATGTCGGCGAGATGTTCGTCGCCGACGCGGGCGACGCCCGGCTCGCGGCGGCGGGCATCGCGCCCGATCCCGCCAGCCTGCGGGGCGAGTATGACGCGCTCATCGAGAAGGTGCTGACCGAGGCCACGCTCGATCTGCCCGAGAACCGCTTTGCCCGTACCGGCGGGCGCGACGGGCGGATGCACACCGAGCATCTGGGCCATCTGCTGTGTTCGATGCAGTGGCTGCAGCGCGCCTATCCGGGCAACCGCTGGTGAGCGTGGTGGCGCAACCCTCGACCGATCTGGTCTGGCAGTGGCTGGGCGAGGTTCCCGACCCGGAAATCCCCGTCATCTCGCTGACCGATCTGGGCATCGTCCGCGATGTCGCCTGGCGGGACGACACGCTGGTCGTCACGGTGACGCCGACCTATTCCGGCTGCCCGGCCACGAGCTTCATCAACGCCGAGATCGAGCGCACGTTGCGCGCGCGCGGCATCGAGCGGCTGGAACTCAGAAGCCGGCTCAGCCCCGCTTGGACCACCGACTGGATGAGCGCCGAGGGGCGCAAGAAGCTCGAGGAATACGGCATCGCGCCGCCGCAGCCAGCGGGCGGACCCGAACGCTGCC
>CAZNMK010000491.1:0-2314 GCA_964574045.1 uncultured Roseovarius sp.
CGGCACATCCTCGTCAACCTGACCGATTTCTCGGCCCGGATCATCGACAACGACCGCATCACCTTCGAGACCCGCGCCGTCGTCGGCGCCAACGCCCATGACCGCCGCAGCCCCGAATTCTCGGACGAGATGGAACACATGGTGATCAACCCGTCATGGTATGTGCCGCGCTCGATCACCGTCAATGAATACCTGCCGCAGCTTCGCGCCAATCCGGGCGCGGCGGCGCATCTGCAGGTGATCGACGGCTCGGGGCGCCCGGTCAGCCGGGCGGGGATCAATTTCGCCGCCTATACCGGCAATACCTTTCCCTACGACCTCAAGCAGCCGCCATCGCGCGGCAACGCGCTGGGTCTGGTGAAGTTCATGTTCCCCAACCCCTACAACATCTACCTGCACGACACCCCCAGCAAGCACCTCTTCGCCCACGCGCGGCGTGCCTACAGCCACGGCTGCATCCGGCTGGCGCAGCCCTTCGATTTCGCCTACGAAATCCTGTCGCGGCAGGAGGCAGACCCCGAGGCGTTCTTTCACAGCGTGCTCGAAACCGGGCAGGAAACCCAGGTCGACCTCGAGCAGAAGATACCGGTGCACATCATCTATCGCACCGCGTTTTCGGACGCCCGCGGCGAGATGCATTACCGCCCCGACGTCTATGGCCGCGACGCGCGCATCTGGGCGGCGCTGAAACAGGTCGGCATCCAGTCGCCGGCGCTGCAGCTTGCCAGCCTGCAGATACCGCAGCCGCAGTATTTCCCGACGCCGACGGCGGCGCCGGCACCCGCCGCGGCGGTGCCGGCGGCCACGCCGGTGCGGGCGCTGCAGCCCCTGCGGCAGTCGCCGGCCAGCACCCGCGGCCGGGCCGAGGCATCGGGCGGCGGCATGCCGACCAACAAGAAGCTGCGCCGCTTCGGCTCCGACCGCTGAGGCGCCCGCATGCCGGCCGCAGGGCCGGGCTGCGGCGAAATCGCCCCCCGGGTTCGCGCCCGGGGGGCTTTCGCTGCGCCGGTATCGCGGTTAAGTCTGCCTCACCGGAAGGGGGTGGCATGAGCTACACGATCAGGCAGATCGCCGAGGCGCTGGGCGGCGAGGCAGCGGGCGACACCGCGATAGAGGTCGACGGGCTGGCCGAACCTGGCGACGCCACGGCGCGCCATCTGGCGCTGGCCAGCAAGCCCGACTATGCCGCGCGTCTGTCGCAGGGCAAGGCCCGGGCGGCGTTGCTGTGGCCCGAGGCCGACTGGCGGAACTACGGGCTGGAGGCGGCGATCTTTGCCCCGCGTCCGCGTTATGCGATGTCGTCGCTCACGGCCATGTTCGACCCGGGCCAGGGCTGGGCCGAAGGCATCCATCCCAGCGCCATCGTCGAGGAAGGGGCCGAGCTGGGGGAGGGGGTCAGCATCGGCCCGCTCAGCGTGGTGGCCGGCGGGGCGCGGATCGGCGAGGGAACCGCGATCGGCCCGCAATGCCATGTCGGCCGCGATGCCCGGATCGGGCCCGGCGGCCTGCTGCGCGAGGGCGTGCGCATCGGCGCGCGGGTGACGATCGGCGCCCGGTTCATGGCCCAGCCCGGCGCGGCCATCGGCGGCGACGGGTTTTCCTTCGTCACGCCGGAGGTCTCGGACGTCGAGAAGGTACGCGAGACGCTGGGCGAGCGCGGCGAGGCGCGCGCCCAGGGCTGGGTCCGCATCCACAGCCTCGGCGCGGTCGAGATCGGCGACGATGTCGAGGTGGGCGCCAACACCGCCATCGACAGCGGCACCGTCCGCCCCACCCGCATCGGCAGCGGCACCAAGATCGACAACCTGGTGATGATCGGCCACAACGTCGAGATCGGCCGCGACTGCCTCTTGTGCGGGCATGTCGGCATCGCCGGCTCGACCCGGATCGGCGACAACGTCGTGCTGGGCGGCAAGACCGGCGTGAGCGACAACATCTTCATCGGCGACAACGTCATCACCGGCGGCGGCACCGTCGTGCTGGCCAATATCCCCGCGGGGCGGGTGATGCTGGGCTATCCGGCGATGAAGATGGACGCCACCATGGAATTATTCAAAGGTTTCCGCCGCCTCGGGCGGCTTTTCGCGGATGTCGCCGAACTCAAGAAAACGGTTTCCAACACGCCGGCGAAAGACTAAATCGGGCGCGTCGCAGAAAAGAGGGCCGCAGCGATGGAGATCAGGGATCGTATCATCAGGATCATCGCCGAACAGGCGGTGCTCGACCCCTCGGACGTGACCATGGACAGCACGCTCGAGGATCTCGGCATCGACAGCCTCGGCCTGGTCGAGAGCATCTTTGCCATCGAGGAGGA
>CAZNMK010000492.1:0-2305 GCA_964574045.1 uncultured Roseovarius sp.
GCATCCGCCGACTTGTAGATTATGTGCCGCAGGTCGTTGAGCCGGCCGGGCAGTTGCGGACGCCCGGCGCCCAGCCAGGCCTCGCGCGATTGCCCGCCCTTCCAGGCGCGGGTGGTAAAGCCCAGTATCTCGACCTTGACCTGGCAGCGTTCCAGCGTCTTGGACAGAACGTCGGCGCAGACCGCCGCGATCGAGATCGGTCGCCCGCGCATCGAGCCGGAATTGTCCAGCAGGAGCGTGACCACCGTGTCGCGGAACTCCATGTCCTTTTCGACCTTGAAGCTCAGGGGCGTGGTGGGATTGGCGACGACGCGCGCGAGGCGGCCGGCGTCCAGGATGCCCTCCTCGCGGTCGAATTCCCAGGTCCGGTTCTGCTGCGCCTGCAGGCGGCGCTGCAGCTTGTGGGCGAGCCGTCCGACCGCGCCCTTGAGCGGCTCGAGCTGCTGGTCGAGATAGGCGCGCAGGCGTTCCAGTTCGATGGGCTCGGCCAGGTCCTCGGCGGCGATTTCCTCGTCGAAGCGGGTGGCATAGGCGGCATAGCCCGGATCGGCCTCGGAAACGGGCGGCGGCGGCGCTTCCAGCGGCGCCTCTCCCTCGGGCAGTTCGGTTTCCTCGCCGGTTTCCTCGTCCGCCATCTCGTCGGCGCTGACCTGGGCCTGGGTCTGGTCCTGGCTGTCCTGCTCCTCGGTGTCCGGGTCGGTGTCGGCCTGGGCGTCCTCGCTGTCGTCCTCGCCGGTGCTGTCGGGCTGTTCCTCTTCCTGCTCCTCGGTGTCTTCGTCGCGGTCCTCGTCCTCGGCCGCGTCGGGGTCGTCGCCCAGTTGGTCGGCATAGCCCAGATCGGCGATGATCCTGCGGGCGAAGCGGGCGAATTCGGCCTGGTCGGCCAGGGTGTCGTGCAGCCCCTCCAGCGTGCCGCCGGCATGGTCCTCGATGAAGCCCTGCCAGAGCTGCATGACATTGTCGGCCGCCGGCGGCAGGGTGCGCCCGGTCGCCAGGTGCCGGATCAGATAGCCCGCGGCCGCCGCGAGCGGCGCCTCCGTCGCGTCGGTGATCCGGTCGAAACCCCGGCGCAGCGCCTCGGCGCCGATGCGGGCGTCGATGTTGCCGGCGGTGCCGGGCATGGTGCGGGCGCCCACCGCCTCGCAGCGGGCGGTTTCCATCGCCTCGTAGAGGTCGCGCGCCATCTCGCCCGCCGGGGCATAGCGGGCGTGCAGGGCGTCGTCGTGGAACTTGTGCCTGAGCGCCAGCGCATCGGCGGTGCCGCGCGCCTGAAGTACCTCGTCGCGGGTCATGCGGCGGCTGACCTGGGGCAGGCGCATGGCCTCGCCCGAAAGCCCCGAAGGATCGACCGAATAGGTCACGGTCAGGTCGGGGTCGTCGGCCATGACCTTGGTGGCCTCGGCCAGCGCCTTCTTGAAGGGATCGGCGGGATTGTCGGACTGGGCCATGACGGCGCCCCCCGGTTACATCTCTGGTATGCCGGCAGGACAGGAACCGGGCGCGGCAAAAGCCAGTCTGCCGCGCCGTGCCGGCGGTGTGCGCGCCTCAGTCCAGGCTGATGCTGGCCGCGCTTTCGGGCAGTTCCTCGTCGAAACAGCGCTGGTAGAACTCGGCCACGGTCTGGCGCTCGAGCTCGTCGCACTTGTTGAGGAACGTCAGGCGGAAGGCATAGCCCACGTCGCGGAAGATATGCGCGTTCTGGGCCCAGTTGATCACCGTGCGCGGGCTCATCACCGTGGAGAGATCGCCGTTCATGAAGGCGGTGCGGGTGAGGTCGGCGACGGTCACCATCTGGGCGATGGTGCGGCGGCCCTTTTCGGTGTTGAAGAGCGGGTTCTTGGCCAGCACGATCGCGGTCTCGGCGTCGTGGCTGAGATAGTTGAGCGTCGCCACCATCGACCAGCGGTCCATCTGCGCCTGGTTGATCTGCTGGACGCCGTGATAGAGCCCGGTGGTATCCCCCAGCCCCACGGTGTTCGAGGTGGCGAAAAGCCGGAAACAGGGATGGGGCGTGATGATCTCGTTCTGATCGAGCAGCGTGAGCTTGCCGTCGTGTTCCAGCACCCGCTGGATGACGAACATCACGTCGGCGCGGCCGGCGTCGTATTCGTCGAAGACGATGGCGACCGGGTTCCTGAGCGCCCAGGGCAGGATGCCCTCGTGGAACTCGGTCACCTGCTTGCCGTCGCGCAGCTTGATCGCGTCCTTGCCGATCAGGTCGATGCGGCTGATATGGCTGTCGAGGTTGACCCGCACGCAGGGCCAGTTCAGCCGGGCCGCGACCTGTTCGATATGGGTCGACTTG
>CAZNMK010000493.1:0-2302 GCA_964574045.1 uncultured Roseovarius sp.
AGCAGCACTCATAGCCGCCCCAGCCGTTGTTGACGGTCTTGCCGAGCGAGATCGCCACCGGGCGGAAGGGCAGGGTGCGCCCGCCGACCTCGACCGTCTCGCCGATATGGGCGTGGGCGTGAAACGCCTGCGCGGTCTCGCGGATGCGCGCGGCGGGCACGTCGCAGATGGCGGCGGCCCATTCGGGGGTGTATGGTGCGACGTGTTCGCTGAGCGCGTCAAAGGCGGTGCCGCAGCTTGCGGCCTCGTGGCTCCAGCGTACATCGTCGGGGCCGAGCTCCAGCCCCGAGGCCTGAAACGGGCCGGTGAGCGCGGGATCGGCGCCTTGCGTATCGAACGGCACCGCCCGGCCCGAGGCCGCATCCCAGATCAGCGGCTTCTCAGAGACCGGGTCGCGCAGATAATAGCCATTCGGCGCAATCAGATAGGGCGCCGAGGTGGTGTCCCGGAGAAACGGCACGTCGAGCTTTGCGAGCCCGATCTCGTGCACCAGCACATGCACCATCGCAAAGAGGAACGCGGCGTCGGTCTTGGGCCGGATCGGCACCCACTCGGCCGAGCAGGCGCCGGTGACGGAAAGGTGCGGCTCGACCTGGATGCGCCTGATGCCGCGGGCGCGGGCATCGGCGTGGCGGCGGATGCCGCAGACCCCGCCCGAGGCCTCGACATTGGCGCCGAACGAAATCACCAGTTCCGCAGACGGTGTGTCGGGCGAGACGGTAAAGGCGCGGTGCCAGAGCTCGCCGTAAAGGTGCTCGGAATGGTAGCACTTGACGCCCTGGCCAGAGCCGAAGCTCATGTCGACCGCGCCCCAGGCCGAGAGAAACGCCGGAAAGGTGCCCATGTATGCGGTGGGCGTGCCGCCGCCGCCGAAGCTCGCCGCGACGCGGGGAAAGCCCGAGGCGTCGTAAAGCCCCGCCTCGCGCGCGGCGTTGAGGCGGCTCGCCACCGTATCCAGCGCCTCGTCCCACGAGATCGGAACGAATCCCGGATCCTCGTCGCGCCCCTTGCGCGGGTTGGTGCGCTTCATCGGGGTTTTGATGCGGTTGGGGTTGTAGGTCTTCTGAATGAGGCCGAACGCCTTGACGCAGACCTTGCCGCCGGCGGGGTGGACCGCGGCGGCGGCATCGTTCGGGCGCACCTCGGTGGCGACGCCGTCGGTCACCTCGACCCGCAGCAGATCGGGTCCGGCAACGCACTGGTAGCAGTAGCTGGGAACCCGTGACGTGGCTTTCGGCGTCGTCATGTCGGGGCCATCCTTTCGCTCAGGACGCCGCCCTGGCCGCCTTGGCCGCCAGGCGTTCGACGGTCTTGTCGACGTCTACGACGAACCGCTCGTGACGTCCCTTGCAGATGCGGTCGACCGGGTCCGAGGCGGTTACGTCGAAGACGACCCTGGCGCGGTCGACCTCGGCCACGGTGACATCGATCGTCACTTCGAGTCCCATGGGCGTCGCTGCCAGATGGCGGATCGCCACTTCGGTGCCGACCGAATCCTCGCCCGTGTCGGCATGTTCGAGAATCAGGTCGCGGCAGGTGTGCTCGATGTCGCGCACCAGTTCGGGGGTGGCGTAGACGCGGCCGCCCTCGCCCATGAAGCCGATGGTCCGGCCCTCGTCGATCTTGACGGTGCGGCTGAATTGCACACCGGGTTTCAGGCTGTCACGCATGTCGCTGGTCCTCCCCTTCAACAGCGGAATATCTAATCCTGTATTAGAGTACTTGTTTGCTGTTATTGCCGCAAGACCGAAATTTGCGCCCCGAATACCGAATTCCGCCCGCCATGCCCCTCTTCGCCCGCCCGCGGGCGCCGATCCGGCACCGCCCGAGGCATGTTGCGCCCTTGATTGCCGGGCATTCTGCGCCCGCTTCCGGCCGCGCCGCCATGACCCATATCAACCGCCGGCGGCCCATTGCCGCAGGCCGGCCCGCAACGGGCGGACCGCCCGCCGGCGCCGGGACCGGCCGCCGGAAGTGTAGAGTTATTCTTATTATAACTATATGAATTCAAATATTTTTCTCTTTTTGATCGGAATCAATTCCGTATAGTGGATGCGACGTATAACCGCCACCATCGGTATGGTTGGTCAGTAGCTTGGGGAGGCATGGATGGTCAGGCGCGGTCAACGCAGGGACATCGCTCTTGCTCCGCCGCCCGCCTGTCCGCACGCCCGTCCCAGGCCGGCGAAACCCGCCTCGCGTCCCGAGCGGGTTTCGCTGCTGTCCTACCTGCTGCGGTTTCGCCAGGACATCCTGTCGGCCCAGCCGGCGCGGCTCTACCGTGCCTGGATGGCCGAGTTCC
>CAZNMK010000494.1:0-2301 GCA_964574045.1 uncultured Roseovarius sp.
GACGTGCTGATGATCCCGATGATCCTGGCCAATCCGCGCCGCGCCTGGGCCATCGCCGGCGTGGCGCTGGCGGCGTCGGTGCTGGGCGGCCTGCTGGGCTATGCCATCGGCGCGCTGGCCTATGAACAGATCGGGCGCCCGATCCTCGAATCGCTGGGCAAGGCCGACGCGATGGAGGCGTTCAGCACCCGCTTCAACGATTTCGGTTTCTGGGCGGTGCTGACGGCGGGGGTCACGCCCTTTCCCTACAAGGTCATCACCATCATGTCGGGCTGGACGGGGATGCCGCTCGGCACCTTCATGGCGACCTCGGTGCTGGCACGGGGGCTGCGGTTCTTCATCGTCGCGGCGCTGTTGTGGAAATTCGGCGCGCCGGTGCGCGATTTCATTGAGCGCCGCCTCGGCCTGATGGCGATCCTGTTCGTGATGCTGCTCTTCGGCGGGTTCTACCTGGTCAGGCATCTGTGAGGCTGTCGCGCACATATCTGGTGCTCATCGCCGCGGGCGGCTCGGCGGCGCTGCTGCTGGGGGCGTTCGGGTTTCAGCACCTGGGCGGGCTCGCGCCGTGCAAGCTGTGCCTGTGGCAGCGCTGGCCGCACGCGGCGGCGGCGGCGATCGGGGTCTTCGCGCTGGTCATGCCGGGGCGGGCGTTGCCGCTCGCGGGGGCGCTGGCCGCGCTCGTCACCGGCGCTCTCGGCCTCTATCACATGGGCGTCGAACAGGGCTGGTGGCAGGGGCCCACCACCTGCAGCGCCGCGGCGCCGGACAGCCTGTCGCCCGACGCGCTGTTCGAGCAGATCATGACCGCGCCGGTCGTCCGCTGCGACGATATCCCCTGGCAGATGCTGGGCCTGTCGATGGCGGGCTGGAACATGGCGCTGTCGCTGGCGCTGGCAGTGGTCTGGGCGATGGCGGCGCGCAAACCGGCCTGACCGGCGCCCCGATCAGCGCGACGCCTTGCGCGTGCGCAGGAGCAGGCTGGTTTCGGACGTGGCCACCCCGTCGAAGCGGCGGATGCGCGCCAGCACGTCGTCGAGCTCCTCCAGCGTACTGGTGCCGATCTCGACGATCAGATCCCAGCGGCCGTTGGTGCTGTGGATGGCGCGCACCGCGCTCAGGCCCGAAAGCTGGCGCAGGATGCGGTCGGTGCCGCGCCCCTCGATCCCGATCATCATCAGCCCGCGCACCGGGTCGCCGGCCACGTCGCCCCTGAGCACCACGGTAAAGCCCACGATCTCGCCCGACCGGCGCAGCCGTTCGATGCGCCCCCGCACGGTGGTGCGCGACACCCCCAGCCCGAGCGCCAGATCGGAAAGCGAGGCGCGCGCATCGTGCCTGAGCGCCGAGATCAGCCGCCGGTCGGTGTCGTCCATTTCGAAACTCCTGGACTTCGTTTCGCGCATATCGGACCCGATTAGATCGAAATGACCGCTTCAGATCAACCCGTTTCGGAGCCATCCTCGGCACGATCCAAGACATCGGAACGAGCGAGAGATGACCGAGAGAACCTGCATCCTGATCGGCGCGCCGGTCGACAGCGGCAAGACGCGGCGGGGCTGCCTGATGGGGCCCGACGCGTTGCGCGTGGCCGGTATCGTCCCGGCGCTCGAGGGGCTGGGCCACAATCTGCGAGACGCGGGCAACCTCGCGCCCCGCCCGGCCCGGGCACCGGCCGCCCTGCCCGCCCATGTCCATGCCCCCGACGAAAGCATCGGCTGGACGCAGGCGCTGATGGATTCCGCCGCGGCCGCGCTCGATGAGGGGATACCGATCTTTCTGGGCGGCGATCACAGCCTGTCGCTGGGTTCCGTCGCCGGAGCCGCGCGCCATGCCGCGGGCCGCGGGCGGCGGCAATTCGTGCTGTGGCTCGATGCGCACAGCGACTTTCACACGCCGCAAACCACCGCCTCGGGCAACCTGCACGGCACGCCGTTGGGCTATGTCACCGGACGGCCGGGCTTTCACGGCTTTCCGCCGGTCGCGCATCCGGTGGCCGAAGAGGATATCTGCATCCTCGGGCTGCGCTCGGTCGACCGGCCCGAGCGCGAGGCGCTGCAGCAAAGCGCGATCCGCTATGTCGACATGCGGATGATCGACGAGGGCGGCATCGCCCGGCCGCTGGCGGCGTTTCTGGACGATGTCGCGCGGGCGGGCGGCGCGCTGCATGTCAGCCTCGATGTCGATTTTCTCGACCCCTCCTTCGCGCCGGCGGTGGGCACCACCGTGCCCGGCGGCGCCACCGTCCGCGAGGCCCATCTGGTGATGGAGATGATCTGCGACAGCGGGCTGATGACGTCGCTC
>CAZNMK010000495.1:0-2301 GCA_964574045.1 uncultured Roseovarius sp.
TCACGACCTCGACCGAGAGCTGCGTCAGCGCCAGGTCGGGGGCGCTGAGATAGGCGAACCCGATCGAGATCATCAGCCCGACGACCCCCATAAGCACCAGCGCGAGAAAGCGGTTGCGGTGCTGCCAGACCAGAACCAGCGTGGCCACCACCAGAAGCAGCCAGCCCGCAAGCGGCAGCGGTTCGACCGGCAGCATCTCGCGCGCGGGCGCGGGGGCGTGGCCGGTGGCCCAGGCATGCCCGCCCACCGCCACCACGGCAACCGAAAAGATCGCCGCGTAGCGGGTCATCGCGCCGTCATGCAGCCGTTCGGTGAGGGTGCGCGACAGCTCGGCCACGCCCTCGACAATGGCGTCGAAGATCGCCTTGGCCGCCGGCGGGCCGGCCGCGGCCCAGGCGCGCGCCAGCGGCGCGAAGGCCACCAGCAGCAGCGCGCCGCCCAGAACCGCGATGGCCGACATCGCCAGCGCCGGGGTCAGCCCGTGCCAGATCTTGAGATGCGCGTCGGGCAACGCCGCCGCATCTCCCAGCACCGCCGCGGTGACGGTGCGCACCAGCGGCTCGGCCAGGTAGGGCGCGACGCCGATGGCGACGACCGGAACGATCAGGAGCGCCGGCGGCCCCCACATGCCGAAACCGGGGTCATGGGGCAGGCCGGGGTTGTCCTCGCGCCGGGGGCCGAAGAAGACGTGCGCCACGTAGCGGAACGAATAGGCGGCCGAGAAAAGCGCCCCCACGGTGGCCAGGACCGGCACCAGCAGCGCGCTGTTGAAAAGGACCGTGTGCGTGGCCTCTTCCAGCATCATTTCCTTGGATAGAAAGCCGTTCAAGAGCGGCAGGCCGGCCATCGAAAGCGCCGCCAGCGTGGCGATGACGAATGTCACCGGCATCAGCTTTCGCAAGCCGCCCAGCCGGGTGATGTCGCGGCTGCCGGCCTCGTGGTCAATGATGCCCGCGGTCATGAAGAGCGCCGCCTTGAAGCTGGCGTGGTTGAGGATGTGAAAGACCGCCGCCATCGCGCCGAATGCGGTGCCGGTGCCCAGGAGCATGGTGATCAGCCCAAGATGCGAGACCGTCGAGAAAGCGAGCAGCGCCTTGAGATCGTTCTTGAACAGCGCAATCGCCGCGCCGATCACCATCGTCACCAGCCCGATGCCCGTCACCAGCACGAACCAGGCTTCGGTTCCCGACATCACCGGCCAGAGCCGCGCCATCAGAAAGAGCCCCGCCTTGACCATCGTCGCCGAATGCAGGTAGGCCGACACCGGCGTCGGCGCGGCCATCGCGTGCGGCAGCCAGAAATGGAACGGAAACTGCGCCGACTTGGTAAAGGCGCCGATGAGGATCAGCAAGAGCGCCGGCAGGTAGAGGGGCGACGCCTGTATCCTGTCGCGGTGCTGCAGGATCACGCTCAGGTCGTAGCTGCCCGCGACCTCGCCCAGAAGCAGCATGCCGCCGATCATCGCCAGCCCGCCCATGCCGGTCACGATCAGCGCCATGCGCGCGCCCTGCCGCCCCTCCGGCAGGTGTTTCCAGTAGCCGATCAGCAGGAACGACGACAGCGAGGTCAGTTCCCAGAAAACCAGCAGCATCAGGATGTTGTCGCACAGCACGATCCCCACCATCGCGCCCTGAAAGAGCAGCAGATAGGCGTAGAATTCGCCCATGTCGTCTTCGCGCGACAGGTAATAGCGCGCATAGGCGACGATCAGCAGGCCGATGCCGAGGATCAGCCCGGCAAAGAACAGCCCCAGCCCGTCGAGCATGAAATTGGCGTTGAGCCCCAGCGCCGGCAGCCAGTCCATCCGGGCCGTCGCCACCTGCCCCGCCATCACCGCCGGCACATGCGTCATCAGCCCGGCGAAAGCGGTCAGCGTGACGAAAAAGGTGGTGGCGCCGCAGGCGTTGCGCCCGGCCCTGATCATCAGGCCGGGCAGCAGCGCGCCCAGAAACGGCAAGGCGACGATCAGGAAAAGCGACATGCGGACCTGCCCCCTCGGTTGCGGGGGAACATATACGGCAGATCACGGGAGGAAAGGCCGAATTGCCCGGTTTCTCCCGTCCGAGGGCCGTTTTCCGGCGCGCATGGCGGCCGGGCCCGTTGCGCTCAGGCGGGGAACTCCATCTTTGCCAGTGTGCCCAGCGCATCTTCCAGCGCGTCGGCGATGAAGTCGATCTCGGCCCT
The DNA here is from genome assembly GCA_964574045.1 of uncultured Roseovarius sp. GTDB lineage: Bacteria > Pseudomonadota > Alphaproteobacteria > Rhodobacterales > Rhodobacteraceae > Roseovarius. Next base: position 2,185 of record CAZNMK010000495.1, read on the forward strand.
GCCGATGATCAGCGGCGGGCAAAGGGCCATCGCGTCGATCATCGCGCGCGAGATCACGCCACGCTCGTAGAGCAGCTGGTTCATCGCCCCACCCAGGGTGCCGGGCTTGAGCGCGTC
>CAZNMK010000496.1:0-2300 GCA_964574045.1 uncultured Roseovarius sp.
ATCTGGGCGAGGTGATCTGTTCCAAGCGCGCGCCCTTCTTCGAGCGCGAGATGCCGCAGGCGATCGAGCGCCTCCAGCGCGGCGGCAAGCGGGTGGTGATCTCGTCGCTGGCCGAGGTGATGCTCAACCGCGAACGCCAGGCCACCGCCGACCTGGCCGAGAGCGAGGACTTCGAGATCGAGATCAACAACGCCGCGGGGCTTTATGCGCGCGGCAACCGCCCGCACAGGGTCGGGCCGTTCCTCAACGCCTACAGCGAGGCCACCATCGCCTGGATGGCCGGCCAGGGCGCGAGCCATGTCTGCCTGCCGACCGAGATGCCGGCGGCATCGGTCGCGGTGGCGGCCGGGGCCGCGCACGGGCTGGGGCTCGGGGTCGAGGTGCAGGTGTTCGGCCGCGCCCCGCTCGCGGTCTCGGCGCGCTGCTATCACGCCCGCGCCCACAACCGGACCAAGGACAACTGCCAGTTCGTCTGCGAGGACGACCCCGACGGCATGCCGCTCGAGACCCGCGACGGCACCGCGATCCTGCGCGTCAACGGCATCCAGACCCAGTCGGAGAGCTATATCGAACTGCTGGCCGAGATGGACGAGCTGCGCGGCATGGGCGTGACCCATGCGCGCCTGCTGCCGCAGGACGTCGACATGGTCGCCGTCGCCCGCGCCTTCGACGCCGTGCTGTCGGGGCGCATCGACCCGGCCGAGGCGCGCGCGCAGTTGCTCGCTGCCTGTCCGGGGGTGGGTTTCAGCAATGGCTTTTTCTACGGCGAGGCCGGATACCGCCGCATCGAGCGCGCGGCGGGCTGAGGCCGGACGCGACTGCCTCGCGGCGTTGACTTTCGCCCCCACTCTACTACGGTATATCGGATCGGTATTATCTGTACGGTTCGTCATGGCCGCTCCAAAGCGCAAGACATCGCTGACCTTGGATTCAGAGGCGCTGGACGCCGCGCGCGCCCTGGGGGTCAATGTCTCGGCCGTGGCCGACGAGGCCCTGCAGCGTGCCGTCGCCGCAGCGCGGCATCGCCGGTGGCTTGAGGAAAACGCCGACGCCTTTGCCGCCCAGGCCGCATGGCACGAAGCCCATGGCCATCCTCTGGCCGATATCCTTGCGAGCCCCGGCGCGGGGCCGGGGCAGCTGCAATCCGGCGCAAGTGGCCTGCAGGTTCGATAGGAAAGGCTTCACTGCCCGAGGTCGGCGCGACATTCGGTTCGCTCAGGTAGCTGCTTTCCGTCCGGTTCGAAACGAGCCGTGGAGCAAGAATGCAGCGAATGGCCGCTATGAGGCCAAAAATGACAGTTTCTGCAGTGTGCACCAATGTCGGCTTTTTGAGGCAGCCAAAAACATAAAAAGATCAAAGTTGGTTTTGCTGAGGACTGGTGGGGCAAGATCGTTCCTAGGTATAGGGGCACAGCTTGGATCCGACCAAGGAGACCAACCATAAAAAAATCCGGAACGGCTTCAGATCAGGCTGGCCTGCGCCGATTGATCTACACGGATGACACCTGACAGAAGCCACTTGTTAAACTTGGTCACGCGGTGCGTGCCCATGGCGAAGGCAATACCGCGTTGGGGCATTTCCTGTCCCCATCTTTGACGCATCATGCGCAACGTTTCTTCCTCGCCATACTGGCCACGCCACTTAAAGAATGTGCGCTCTGTTTCCCAGTCGATACAAGTATGGGTCAGGGTCTTGCCTTCATGCACAAAACGGTAGTGGAAAGAGTACGGGGCGATCTCTGGCGTTAACACGGTGCTGTCACCAGAGAACATATCTGTCTGACTCAGAAGCGTGTCGCGCCGCCTTTGGTTCTTTTCCTTGGCGGCATCGCTCAGCGGTCGGATGATGAATTCGGGATTTTCAGGGCGTATCAGCGCGAATGAACGCCCCTTCTCTTTTTCCTCAGACAGACTTTCCACGATAGCGCGGCGGGCGAATTCATGGCGCTCGGATTTCTTGAGTTCGCGGACCTTCACAAGGGACTCGTGATCTATGCGCTTGCTTTCAGTGCGCATATCTTTTGGCGCTGCACTGCGCCAGCGCGTGCGGATTGATGTCGTCGTCGCGATTGGCGTGGCCGACCAATTCGTTCTTGCGCCCCTGGGCGTTAGGATCTCGGTCAGGGTCGAGGAGCGGCTTGGCAGTCTCGGCCGATGCTGGCGGAACACTTGCATCGGTAGTCACCGGTGCAGGGGCGGCGGCGCGACCGCCGCCCGCCAATTGCAGCATGACGCCAGACTCGCGTGCGGCCTTCTGCTCGGCGGCGCCCAACTGCTGATGCGTGGTAGAGGATGGGTGG
>CAZNMK010000497.1:0-2296 GCA_964574045.1 uncultured Roseovarius sp.
CCGCCGCCCCGAGCGCCCGGCGCTGGTCGGTGTCGTCCAGCAGTTCGCACACCCGCCCGACCAGCGCGTCGCCATCGAAGAAATCCACAAGCCGCCCGGTTTCGCCCTCGCGAATCACCTCGCGCACCGGTGCGGTGTCGCTGGCGACGATCGCCGCCTCGCAGCTCATCGCCTCCAACAGGCTCCAGCTCAGCACGAACGGATAGGTCAGGTAGACATGCACGCGGCTGACCTGCATCAGCCGCAGGAAGCCGTCATAGGGGATGCGCCCGAGGAAATGCACCCGCGCCCAGTCGGCATCCGAAATGCGCGGCCGCACCTCGTCGATGAAGATCCGCTTCCAGGTCGTCCCCCTGGGCGGGGGGGTGCCATAGCTGACCTCGTCGCCGCCGAGGATGACCACCCGCGCCGCCGGGCGTTCGCGCAGCAATCGCGGCAGCGCCCGCATGAAGACGTGATAGCCGCGATAGGGCTCGAGGTTGCGGTTGACGAAGGTGACGACTTCGTCGCCCTGGTCCAGCACCGGGGCGCCCGCGAACTCGAACCGGGCATCGGGGTCGGGACGGGCCAGCGCGGTGTCGATGCCGTCATGGCAGACGGCGATCCTGTCTCGGAACTCGGCCGGGAACGTATCCGCCTGGTACCGCGTCGGGCTGATCCCGGCCGTCGCGGCGGGGAAATGGATGTGATTGTTGAGGTTCTTCATGCGGATGCGCAGGGGTTGCGTATCCGGGTCGCGGGCGGGGAATTCGGGGTCGAAGCCGATATGCGGGTACTCGGCCAGGTGGTAGAGCTCGCAGTAGAGCCCCAGCCGCGCATCCGGCCAGACATCGCACAGGAACATCGATTCGCCCCAGCCGGGATGGGCCAGGATGACATCGGGGACAAAGCCCGCCTCGCGCAGCTTGCGCGCGGCCAGGAAACAGGCATGCGCGCGCGTCACCTTGCTGTCGAGATCGATGAGCCAGGGATGCACCTGCTGGCCGGCGCGCTTGGGCAGGGCATAGGGCAAGAGCCGCACGCCCTGCCATGTGCCGGGCTCCCTGACCCTCAGCGTCAGCGCCACGCAGCGGTGGCCAAGCCGGGCCAGCCGCGGGGCGAGATGCTTGTACTGGCCGGGAAAGTTCTGGTGGATGAATAGGATGTTCATGCCCGCGTCGCCCCTGTCGGTTTTCACCGTTTATAGGCAGCCCCGCCCGCCCGTGCAAAGCCGCACGGCGGGGCCTTTACGGGCTGGACCCGCGCCGCCGCTGCGCCTATCACCGCGTGTAACCGAAAAGCCAAGGGAAAAGCCCGCCAATGTCGCGTTACCGAGCCGCCGATATCGAAGCGAAATGGCAACAGGCCTGGGACGAGGCGCGGGTCTTTCGCGCCGAACGGTCCGCGGACCGGCCCAAGTATTATGTGCTCGATATGTTTCCCTACCCCTCGGGGCGCATCCACATGGGCCATGTGCGCAACTACACCATGGGCGACGTCATCGCGCGGCACAAGCTGGCGACGGGGCACAACGTGCTGCACCCGATGGGGTGGGATGCCTTCGGCATGCCGGCCGAGAACGCGGCGATGGCCAGCGGCGGCCACCCCAGGGACTGGACCTATTCCAACATCGCCGACATGCGCGGGCAGATGAAGCCCCTGGGCCTGTCGATAGACTGGAGCCGCGAATTCGCCACCTGCGACCCGGAATATTACGGCCAGCAGCAGGCGCTTTTCCTCGATTTCCTGGAAAAGGGGCTGGTCTACCGCAGGAACGCGGTGGTCAACTGGGATCCGGTCGACATGACCGTACTTGCCAACGAACAGGTGATCGACGGCAAGGGCTGGCGCTCGGGCGCCGAGGTCGAGCGGCGTGAACTGACCCAGTGGTTCTTTCACATCTCCGATTTCGCGGGCGAGTTGCTCGACGCGCTGGACGGTCTGGAGAACTGGCCGGCCAAGGTGCGGCTGATGCAGGAGAACTGGATCGGCAAGTCGCGCGGACTGCAATTCGCCTTCGAGCGCACGGATGGTGGCGAGATCGAGGTCTATACCACCCGCCCCGACACGCTGATGGGGGCCAGTTTCGTCGGCATCTCGCCCGATCATCCGCTGGCCAGGGAACTGGCCAGGACGCGCCCCGACGTGGCCGCCTTCCGCGCGCAGTGCGCCAAGGGCGGCACCACCGAGGAGGCGCTGGAAAAGGCCGAAAAGCTGGGCTTCGATACCGGCCTCAGGGTGCGCCACCCGCTTGATCCGAATTGGGAGCTGCCGGTCTGGATCGCCAATTTCATCCTGATGGATTACGGCACCGGCG
>CAZNMK010000498.1:0-2285 GCA_964574045.1 uncultured Roseovarius sp.
CCCACCGGCAGGCGCACCGGCAGGCGGCGGCCGACGAAGCGCGGGTCGAGCCCCTCGACCTCGACATCGGCCTGCACGCGCCCGCCCTCGATCAGCGGGTAGAGCTTGGCCAGAACGCCGGTCCGCGCCGCCCCGCCGCCGCCGATCTCGATGGTGTCGCCCTCAGCGAGGTCGGCGGCGTGGCGTTCGGGCACGGCGAGGCGCAGATAGACGCCGCCGCCGCCGATTTCGGCCACCGCCTCGCCGGGCGTGACGACCGAGCCGCGCGAGAGCGGCACCGCCAGCACGATACCGGCATCGGGGGCCAGCACGCGGCCTTCCTCGATCTGGCGGCGGACCACCGCGCGCTCGGCCTCGACGCCCGAAATCTCGCCCTCGATGACATCGACATCGGTTTGCAGCGCGTCGAAGCGCTGGCTGGTGATGACGCCGCGCTCGATCAGCGCCTCGCCGCGGGTGAGATCCGCGCGCGCGGTCTCGAGCCGGGCGTTCAGCGCCTCGAGCCGGGCGTCGAGCGCGTCGATCTGAAAGCCGAGCTTGACGTCCTCGATCGTCGCCAGCGTGGCGCCGGCCTCGACCCGGTCGCCCTCGGTCACGGAAAGCTCGGCGATGGTGCCGCCGATACGGGCGCGGGCGGGCACGCGGTCTCGCGTCTCGACCTGGCCGAAAACCGGCTTCCACTCGGTCACGGCGACTTTCGACACCTCGAGATCGGCCGCCCGGGCGGCAGCTGCAAGGGCGACGAGCCCGAAAAGGACGGGAATGAGACGCATGGGCCGCGCGCTCCTTCGGTCGGCGGGGTGGCGGGGCGCGTCATGGCCCCTGCGAAGGGCGTATTTGATATTCAATAAACGGAATGTCAAGTGCGTGCCCCGGCTGCCGCCCCCAGTTCCCGGCGGATGCCGACATGGGCGACGATGTCGCGCATGGTCAGCATGCCGACAAGTTCGCCCGCCTCGGCCACCATCAGGCGGCTGACATTGTGCGCCTGCATGACGTTCATCGCCTCCAGCACCGGGGTGTCGGGGCCGACCGTGCGCGCGGCGCTGTCGGCGGCCAGGATGTCGCCGGCGGTGCGCCGGGCGCGCTCTTCGGGCGGCACGCGGCCGACATCGTCGAGCCGCACGCAGCCCATCAGCACGCCGTCGCGCAGGACCGGAAAGACCTTGTGATTGAAGCGGTAGAAGTAGTTCTCGATCAGGTAATCGACCGGCGTGTCGTCGGGCACGGCGATCGGGTGCGCCACCATCAGCCGGCGCACGGGGATGTCTTCGAGCAGGCTGGTCATCGTCATCCGCGTCTCGGTCGAGCGCGCGGCGCCGATGATGAAGAGACCGATGAGCGCCTGCCACATGCCGGCGACGAAGTTCCCGGTCAGCGCGTTGAGAAACCCGAGCGCCACCAGGACCGAACCCAGGAACCGCCCGGTGCCGGCGCCGATGCGGGTGGCGCGGCCCAGATCGCCCGTCCACCACCAGATCGCCGCCCGCAATACGCGCCCGCCATCGAGCGGAAAGGCGGGGACGAGGTTGAAGATCGCCAGCACCGCGTTGATCAGCGCGAGATAGGCAAACAGCGCCACCAGGGGCGACTCGTCGGCGGCGCCGGGCAGGGCCATGGCGATGCTTTGAAACAGCAGCGCCAGGACGAAGCTCATGATCGGGCCGGCGATAGCCATCAGGAATTCGGACTTGGCGCTCGGGGGTTCGTCCTCCATCTCGGCGACGCCGCCGAAGATGAACAGCGTGATGCCCTTGATCGGTATATCGTAACGCCGCGCCACGATGGCGTGGGAAAACTCGTGCAGGATGATCGAAACGAACAAGCCCAGCGCCCCGGCGATGCCGAGCACGACCGCCGTTCCGGTGTCGATGCCCTCGATCACCGAGGGAAAGTAGCCGCCGGCGAGCGACCACACGATCAGGATGGCAAGGACGAACCAGGTCAGATCGAGGCTGACGCGGAAGCCCATGATCGTGAACAGGTCGATCTTGTTGGTGAACATGGTTTCACTCCTGAGGTTGCGGCGCGCCGGGGCGGTCGCGTGACCGCGCCCGACGCAATCATGCCTCAGGCATATCGGGCACGCCTTGATACGGGTCAATGGCCGGATGCCGGAGAGGCCGGCCAACCCGGAAGTTCCTGCTCCGACGCTTTGCCGAGGATCGATGCCGCGATGTCGCCGGGGGCGAGGCGGTCGGCGCCCCCATCGACGAAGGGGCAGCCTCCGACCCCGGACGCACCGGCGCGAATGCGGCAGCTGGCGATGCCGTAAGTGGCGATGG
>CAZNMK010000499.1:0-2284 GCA_964574045.1 uncultured Roseovarius sp.
CGCGGATGTCATAGGCCAGCGCGTCGCCCGACATCAGCGCGAAATCCCCGATCCGTTCGCCGGTGGCCCTGTCGGCGATGACGAAGGTCTGCACGCCGTCGGCGATCGCCTCCGGCGGCACCGGCACCCGCAGCACCCAGAGCCTGTCCTGCGGCCGGGCGATCACCTCGACGCCCGCGAGCGGTTCCTGCAGGTGGGTGACCTCGATCTCGGGCGCCTCGTTGCCGCCGCTTTCGCGCGTCAGCACCCCCTCCCACACGCCCTCGAACAGCCGTGTCTTGGTCAGCGTCAGATCGCTCATCGCCTCCTCCCTCAGAATTCGGCCCTCGGCCGGCGGCTCAGCGTCAGGTCGCGCACGGTGACCTGGCTCATCTGCGGGTTCTCGAAGATCAGATCCAGCCACGCCCGCTCGACCCGCTTCTCGTTCAGCCGCGAATAGGCGAGGTCGAATTCGGCCATGACGGTGTTCTCGCCCAGCGGCAATTCGCGCACGATCTGCTCGGTATTGGGTCCGTGCCGGACATTGAGCCGCACGAATATCTCCAGCGGTTTTTCCAGTTCGACGATGGTATCGACCCGGATCAGGTGCGACCGCTTCAGGCCCGCCACCGCCGCGTCGGGCAGATCGAGCGCCAGCGACAGGAACGAGCCGTCGAAGTTGAACACATCCATGCGCAGGCCGAACGGCGCCAGATCGGATTCGCGCCGGTTGCGCACCTGCCTGAGCGTCAGTTCCGAATGTCTGCAATCGTGAAACAATACGATCTCGTCGCCAAGGCGCGTGTTGCTCTCGGCCGAGGACATGCCCGGCACCGGCAGCGGGTTGCGCCACAGGCCGGGCCGCCAGGCCCAGTCGGTGCCGTGCGGTTTCGGAAACACCGCCGATCCGATCACCGGCAGGGCCAGGCGGTAGTCGGCATAGGCGATCAGCTCGTTCAACTCGTGCCTCAGCTTGCGCGCCTGTCCGCGTTCGCGCCGCAGCCTTTGCAGCGAAAACGACGGTGCCTGGCGCGCCGCGCGCCGCCAGCGCCTGAGCGCGCGCCGCCGCGCGACCCAGTCGAGCATCGAGCCGTTCAAAACCGCCATCCCGGAATCACTCTCCTGGCTCCGCTCTAGCCTCTTGGGGTTAAGCCTTTCATATCATTATTCGGATTCGGGAAACAATCCACCCAAATCCGCGCCCGTCCTGCCCGAACCGGCCGGGCGCGCGGGCGATGCTGCCGCCTGTCCGTCCGCCGCACGGTCGGGGCTGGCACGGCGGATGCTGCGCGCCAGTTCGGTCAGCAGCCCCCGCCCGTCGCCGCCGGCCATGGCCCCGCCCTTGCGGGCATAGAGCGCCAGCCCGATCAGGTAGCCGTTGACGACCATTCCCCCGCGCCAGTGACGGGCGTCGCCATCCGGCAGCACCCCGTCGCCGCCGCTGGCGAAATGCACCAGCGCCAGGTCGGCATCCTCGAACGCGGCCAGCACCCGGGCCGGGGCCATCAGCGCGGCGATCTCGGTGGCACCGGGACGCGGCGTTCCGGGCCCGCCGGGCAGGACCGAAACCGTCATCAGCACCGGCTCGACCGGCTGTCCGCGCACGCCGCTCAGCGCCTCGCAACTGGCCAGCAGGGCAAAGCCGCTCGTCTCCTCGCGCCGCAGGCTGCGGCGGTCGACGCAATACCCTTCGGGGCCGCGCACGACGACATCGCCGCCGAGCAGGCTGGCCTTGCGCAGGACGTCGCGGGCGACCTGCGTCTTTTCGTTTCCCGAGGCGAGAAAGCTCAGCGCGCCGGTATCGGGTCCGAAACAGCCCGTCAGCGGCAGCGCCGCCGCCAGCAGAACGATCCGGGCGGCGCGCGCCCGGACCCGGGATATCTCAGATATCCATGTAGACATGCCGCTCGGCCCCGGCACCGGGATGGGTCACCGCCCCCTTGTAGGTCTCGCCTACGAGCTGGGCGTATTTCCACACCGCGCCGCTGCCGTAGCTGGTCTCGCGCGGGCCGGGCCAGGCGGCGCGGCGGCGTTCGAGCTCGTCGTCGCTCAGATCGACCGCGATCTCGCCGCGGATGGCGTCGATGGTGATCTTGTCGCCGTTCCGCAACAGCGCGATCGGGCCCCCGCGCGCGGCCTCGGGTCCGACGTGACCCACGCAGAACCCCCGCGTCGCGCCCGAGAAGCGGCCATCGGTGATCAGCGCCACCTTCTTGCCCATCCCCTGCCCCGACAGGGCGGCGGTGGTGGCCAGCATCTCGCGCATGCCGGGGCCGCCGGCGGGGCCCTCGTTGCGGATGACGAT
>CAZNMK010000500.1:0-2279 GCA_964574045.1 uncultured Roseovarius sp.
CGGCTCGACCCGCTGCTTGCGGGGCGCGGCACGCTCGGCCTCGCCGCTCGGCGCACGACCGGGGGCATCGCGCTCGAGCGGCTGGAAATCCGCAACCCCGCGCTCGGGGTCGTGGCCACGGGCCGGCTCGACGCACAAAGCGGCGCGCTCGAGCTTACCGCGCGGCTCAATGATCTGGCGCTGGCCGAGCCGCGCCTTTCGGGCCCCGCGCGCGTCGAGACCGAACTGAGCTGGCGTGCCGGGGGCGGGCTGCGGGTAAAGCGGCTGGTGGCCGAGGCCGCCGACGCGCGCCTCGCCGCCCAAGGCACGATCGACACCAATGACGCGGCATTGCCGGCAACGGGGCGGCTCAGCCTCGGCGCGCGCGATCTCTCGCGCCTTGCCGCACTCACGGGCCTGCGGCTGGCGGGATCGGCCGATCTGAGCGTTCAGGGCTCGGGCGAGATCGCCGGGCGGCGGCTGAATGGCGAGGTCGCGCTCGACGCCACCGATCTGCGCACCGGCATCGCGCAGCTCGACCGGCTGACCGGCGGGCGCGTCGATCTCGATGGCCGGCTCGGCTGGGGCGGCGGGCCGCCGGCGATCGAGGAACTCACGCTCGACGCCGCGCGGATGAACCTTTCGGCCGCCGCGCCCGCGCCCGGCGAGCCGGTCGAGCTGACGCTCAAGCTGGCCGATCTGGGCGACCTGGCCCCGGGTATCGACGGCGCGGCGCGGCTCAAGGGCACGCTCGCCTTTCGCGACGAGCGCGGCGAGACGGTCGATGTCGATCTGGATTTCGTCGGGCCGGGCGGCACCTCGGCGCGGATTGGCGGGCGGATCGCGGCATTCGGGCAAGCCCTCAGCCTGAGCGCGGCCGGCGTGGCGCCGCTGGCGCTGGCCAACGGCCTGATCGCGCCGCGTTCGATCGCCGGACCGGCGCGGTTCGATCTGCGCCTCGACGGCGCGCCTGGGCTCGGTGCGCTCTCGGGCGAGATCGCCATCGCGGGCGCACGGGTGTCGGTGCCGGGCTTCGCGTCGGCCATCGGCAACCTGACCGGCAAGGCCAGGCTGGGCGGCGGGCAGGCGCAGATCGACATCGCCGGCGACGCCGGGCGCGGCGGGCGGTTCCGCACCACCGGGGCTGTGGCGCTGGCCCCGCCCTTTGCCGCCAGTCTGGAAACCCGGCTCGACCGGCTGGGCGTGGCCGACCCGGCGCTCTTTCAGACGTCGCTCGATGGCCGGATCGGCTTGGACGGCCCGCTTGCGGGCGGGGCGCGCATCACCGGGGCGCTGCGCCTCGGCCCGACCGAGCTGCGGGTGCCCTCGGGCGGCGGCGGGGCGCTGAGCGCCCTGCCCCCGATCGAACATGTCGGCGCGCCCGCCGCGGTGACGCAGACCCGCCGCCGCGCCGGGCTGATCGAGACCGGCCGCCCCACCCCTGCCGCCGCCTATCCGCTCGATCTGACCATCGACGCACCGAACCGCATCTTCGTGCGCGGGCGCGGCCTCGATGCCGAACTGGGCGGGCAGTTGCGGCTCGGCGGCACCACCGCCGACGTCGCCGCCAGCGGCGTTTTCGAGCTCGTCCGCGGGCGCATGGACATCCTGACCAAGCGGCTCGAGCTGACCGAGGGGCTGATCGACCTGCGCGGCAGCCTCGATCCGTGGCTGCGCTTCGTCGCGCGCACCCAGACCGACGATCTGAGCATCGACATCGTGCTCGAGGGGCTGGCGAGCGACCCGCAGATCGCATTTACCTCGGTGCCCGACCTGCCGCAGGAGGAAATCCTCGCGCAGCTGCTGTTCGGGCGCGGCTTCGACAGGATGTCGGCGTTTCAGGCGGCGCAGCTGATCGGCGCCGTGGCGACGCTGTCCGGCAAGGGGTCGGGCGGGCTGACGGGCCAGTTGCGCGGCGCGCTCGGGCTGAGCGATTTCGACATCACCTCGACCGACGAGGGCGCGACCCGGTTCAGCGCCGGCGCCTATCTCTCGGACAAGCTCTATTCCGAGGTTTCCGCCGACAGCGAGGGCAACAACGAGATCAACCTCAACCTCGATCTCACGCCCTCGATCACGGTCAAGGGCAAGGCCGACAACCGAGGCGATACCGGGCTGGGGATTTTCTTCGAGCGGGATTACTGAGCGGACCCGACCCGGAGCGCAAACCGCTTTTCATCGCAACCTCGCCAGGCGGGAACCGCCGGGCAGGGCATGTCGCGCTCAATTGGAAACGATTCGACGACGGGCACGCGACCGCCCGGGTGGGCGCGGAACGCGCCCGCCTTGGGGGCGGGCGG
>CAZNMK010000501.1:0-2278 GCA_964574045.1 uncultured Roseovarius sp.
GTCACGTCCTGGCCGGTCATCTCGAAATGCACGCCGCCGGGGATGGTGCCCTCGGCGCGGTGGATGGCAAAGAAATCCTGGACCTCGCGCAGCACCGCGTCGAAAGGCCGCGTCTTGAACCCGCTCGCCGACTTGATGGTGTTGCCGTGCATCGGATCGCACACCCAGACCACGTTCGCGCCTTCCTCTCGCACCGTCTTGATCAGCCGCGGCAGGTGCTCGCCCACCTTGCCGGCGCCGAAGCGCGCGATCAGCGTCAGCCGCCCGGCCTCGTTTTCCGGGTTGAGCCGCGCCATCAGGCGCCTCAGATCGCCGGTGTCCATCGTCGGCCCGCATTTCAGCCCGATCGGATTGAGCACGCCGCGGCAGAACTCGACATGCGCGCCGTCGGGTTGGCGCGTGCGGTCGCCGATCCACAGCATGTGGCCCGAGCCCGCCAGCCACTTGCCGGACGTGGAATCGAGCCGGCAGAGCGCCTCTTCGTATTCCAGAAGCAGCCCCTCGTGGCTGGTGTAGAAATCGACCGACTGCAGCGTCGGCGCGTTGTCGCTGTCGATGCCGGCGGCGCGCATGAAATCGAGCGTGTCGCTGATCCGGCCGGCCATCTCGCGGTAACGCTCGGCCTCTTCGTCCTCGGTGAAACCCAGCGTCCACTGGTGCACCTGATGCACATCGGCATAGCCGCCGGTCGAGAAGGCGCGCAGCAGGTTCAGCGTCGCCGCCGCCTGGGTATAGGCCTGCAGCATCTTGTGGGGGTCGGGGATGCGGGCCTCGGGCGTGAAGGCCAGCTCGTTGACGATGTCGCCGCGGTAGCTGGGCAGCTCGACGTCCCCGACGGTCTCGGTCGATGCCGAGCGCGGCTTGGCGAACTGCCCGGCCATGCGGCCGACCTTGATCACCGGCACCTTGGCGCCGTAGGTCAGCACCATCGCCATCTGCAGCATCACCTTGAAGGTGTCGCGGATGGCGTCGGCCGAGAACTGGTCGAACGCCTCGGCGCAGTCGCCGCCCTGCAGCAGGAACGCCTCGCCGCGCGCCGCCGCACCCAGCTGCCGCTTGAGCCGCCGCGCCTCGCCGGCGAAGACCAGCGGCGGGTACTTGGCCAGCTGCGCCTCGACCGCGGCCAGGGCCGCGAGGTCGGTATAGTCCGGCATCTGCACCCGGGGCCTGGCCCGCCAGTCGGATTTGTGCCACTCGGTCATCGCGTCTCTCCGCCTCTCGAAACGAGCTATGGGTATACAGGAGCCGCCCGCCGGAGACCAGAGACGAAACGGACAGGCGCTGTCGTTTTTGAACGCCGCGAGCCTTGTAAATCGCGCCTTGATGGTGAAAAGAGGCAGTTGGATGACGCCACGTCGCAAGGATTCGTCGCCATGCAGCCAGAGACGGTCAAGCTCGAGGCCCGGCCGCGAAGCGCGCCCAGGCGCTTTGTCTTCGTCCTGCTGGAGGATTTTACCCTGCTGTGCTTTGCCGCGGCGATGGAAAGCCTTCGCATCGCCAACCGCATGGCCGGGCAGACGCTGTATTCCTGGGCGATCGCCGGCGACAGCGAGGATGGCGCCGTCAGGTGTTCCGCCGGATCGCGCTTTCAGATCGACATGGGGCTCGACGAGCTGAACCGCGACGACGTGCTGATGGTCTGCGGCGGCATCGACGTGCAGAAACACACCAGCCGGAAGATGCTGAACTGGCTGCGCCGCGAGGCCCGGCGCGGGCTGCGGATCGGCGGTCTTTGCACCGCGGCCTACACGCTGGCCAAGGCCGGGCTGCTCGATGGCAGGCGGGCCACGATCCACTGGGAAAACCAGGACAGCTTTGCCGAGGAATTCGACGAGGTGGAACTGACCAAATCGGTGTTCGTGATCGACGGCAACCGCATGTCGACCGCCGGCGGCACCTCGTCCATCGACCTGATGCTCAAGATCATCGCCGACGATTTCGGCGAACCGCTCGCCAATGCCGTGGCCGACCAGATGATCTATGCCTCGATCCGCACCGACCAGGACACCCAGCGCCTGTCGGTGCCCACCCGCATCGGCGTGCGCCACCCCAAGCTCAGCCAGGTCATCCAGATGATGGAGGCCAATATCGAGGAACCGATCAGCCCGGCGACGCTGGCGCGCGAGGTCGGCATGTCCACCCGCCAGCTCGAACGGCTCTTTCGCCGCTACCTCAACCGCAGCCCCAAACGTTATTACATGGAGCTGCGGCTGCAGAAGGCGCGCAACCTCCTGATGCAGACCGACATGACGGTGATCAACGTGGCGCTGGCCTGCGG
>CAZNMK010000502.1:0-2277 GCA_964574045.1 uncultured Roseovarius sp.
GGTCGGATCGGTCAACGTGTTCGGCGGCCAGTACGCGATGCGGATCTGGCTCGACCCGGCCAAGCTGGCCGCGTTCGAGCTGTCGCCGGCGGACGCGGTCGCCGCGGTGTCGGCGCAGAACGCCCAGATCACCGCCGGCTCGTTCGGCGCGCGCCCCGCCAGCGAGGGCCAGCAGCTCAACGCCACCATCACCGCGCAGTCGCTGCTCAGAACGCCCGCGGATTTCCGCCAGATCGTCCTGCGCGCCGAGACCGATGGCGGCCTGGTGCTGCTCGACGATGTCGCCCGGGTCGAGATCGGCGCCGAGAACTACGCCACCATCGCCCGTTTCAACGGCGACCCGGCCGCCGGCATGGCGATCAGCCTCGCGCCCGGCGCCAACGCCCTGGACACTGCCCAGGCGGTCAAGGAGCGGATGGCGGATTTCGCCCGCTTCTTTCCCGACGGGGTCGACTACGTCATTCCCTACGACACCACGCCCTTCATCGAAATCTCGATCGACGCGGTCGTCAAGACGCTGTTCGAGGCCATCGGCCTGGTCTTTCTGGTGATGCTGCTCTTTTTGCAGAACCTGCGCGCCACCCTCATCCCGACGCTGGCGGTGCCGGTGGTGCTGCTGGGCACCTTCGGCGTGCTGGCGGCGGCCGGTTTCACCATCAACACGCTGACGATGCTGGCGATGGTGCTGGCCATCGGCCTCCTGGTCGACGACGCCATCGTCGTGGTCGAGAACGTCGAGCGCATCATGGAGGAAGAGGGGCTTTCGCCGCGCGAGGCCACCTACAAGTCGATGGGCCAGATCACCGGCGCGCTGATCGGCATCGCCATGGTGCTGTCGGCGGTGTTCGTGCCGATGGCGTTCTTTCCCGGCTCGACCGGGGTCATCTACCGGCAGTTCGCCATCGCCATCGTCTCGGCGATGGCGCTGTCGGTGGTGGTGGCTCTGACCCTGACCCCGGCCTTGTGCGCGTCGCTCCTGACCGCGAAATCGGCGCCCCGCAAGCGCGGCCCGTTCGGCTGGTTCAACCGCGGTTTTTCCGCACTGACCGGCGGCTATACCGGAGCCGTCCGCTGGAGCGTCCGCCGCCCGTTTCGCGTCGCAGCGGTCTACCTGGCGCTGGCCGCGGCGATGGCATTCATGTTCGTGCGCACACCCACGGGGTTTCTGCCGGAAGAGGATCAGGGCATCCTCTTCACCCTCATTCAGGCGCCCACGGGCGCGACCGCCGAGCGCACTCTCGACACCGTGAAACAGGTCGAAAACTACTACCTGACGCAGGAACGGGACGTCGTGAAGTCGATGTTCGGCGTCGTCGGCTTCAGCTTCTCCGGGCAGGGACAGAACATGGGGATCGCCTTTGTCCAGCTAAAGGGCTGGGACGAACGCCCCCTGCCGCAGCAAAGCGTGCAGGCGCTCGCGGGCCGGGCCTTCGGCGCCTTCGCAGGCATCCGCGACGCGATGGTCTTTCCGGTGGTGCCGCCCTCGGTGATCGAGCTGGGCAACGTGTCGGGTTTCGATTTCTACCTGCAGGCCCGCGGTGGCCAGGGTCACGACGACCTGGTGGCGGCCCGCAACCGCCTGCTGGGGATGGCATCCCAGAGCCCACTGATCGGGTCGGTCCGCCCCAGCGGGCTGGAGGATGCGGCGCAGTTCAACCTCGATATCGACTGGCGCAGGGCCGGCGCGATGGGCCTGACGCCCACGGATGTCGGCGCGTTGCTGCAAATCGCCTGGGCCGGCACCTATGTCAACGATTTCATCGACCAGGGCCGTATCAAGCGGGTCTACGTTCAGGGAGAGCCCGGCGCGCGCTCGATCCCTTCGGACATCGACAAATGGCGCGTGCGCAACGCCAGCGGCGGGCTGGTGCCGTTCTCGAACTTTGCCAAGGGCAGTTGGGACTACGGCGCGCAAGGGCTCTACCGTTACAACGGCACGCCCTCGATGCAGATCCAGGGCTCGCCCGCGCCCGGCATCACCACCGGCGAGGCGATGGCCGAGATGGAGCGTCTGGTGGCAGGGCTCGGACCCGGCTACGACCTGGCCTGGACCGGCCTGTCGCTGGAGGAGCGCCAGTCGAGCAACCAGGCACCGCTCCTCTACGCGCTGTCGCTGGCGGTGGTGTTCCTGTCGCTCGCCGCGCTCTACGAGAGCTGGTCGATCCCCTTCGCGGTGATGCTGGCGATGCCCATCGGGGTGCTGGGGGCGCTTGTGGGCGCCTGGATCGGCGGTTTCGAGAACGGCGTCTTCTTTCAGGTCGGCCTGCTCACGGTGAT
>CAZNMK010000503.1:0-2276 GCA_964574045.1 uncultured Roseovarius sp.
GCGCAGGTAGTAGAGCTTGGCACGGCGCACGCGGCCGCGGCGCACCACGGTGATGCTGTCGATATTGGTGGAATAGAGCGGAAAGATACGCTCCACCCCCTCGCCAAAGGAAATCTTGCGCACGGTGAACGAACCGGCGATGCCCTCGCCGTGCTTGCGGCTGATGCAGACGCCTTCGAAATTCTGCACCCGCGTGCGCGTTCCCTCGGTCACCTTGTAGCCCACGCGCACGGTGTCGCCGGGCTTGAAATCGGGGATCTCCTTCCCGAGCGAGGCGATCTGTTCGGCCTCGATCTGAGCGATAAGGTCCATCGCTTCTGGCTCCTCAACTGCTTGCGGTTTTCACCCGCAAAGATGTCTCGCGTCCTCAGAGCTTCTGGTCTTCGTCCGGGTCCGCCATCGTCCCGTATCGGGGGCGCCCGCCAGAGATCAGGCCGTCATTTCCGTTCTCGTGCCCTGGGCGCGGAACCGCGGGAACGGGCCGAAGAAAGCCCCTCTTGCTATCGGTCCGGGCCACGGGCGGCACGGCCCCGAGTCGGATTTCCGACCGGGACGGACGGGGTATAGGCAGGATGCGGCAGGGGATCAAGGGGTACGTTGGCCCCGATACTGTGTTTGTCGCGGGCGGCGGGCAGGCTCAGCCCTCGCCGCCGTCCTTGCCCGCGAGCCAGGCGCGCCACAGGTCGGGCCGGCGGGCGCGGGTCAGCGCCTCTGCCTGCTTTCGCCGCCATTCGGCAATGCGGGCATGGTTGCCTGACAGCAGAACCTCGGGGATGGCGCGGCCGCGCCATTCGGCCGGGCGGGTGTATTGCGGATGCTCCAGCAGCCCGGCGGCAAAGCTTTCCTC
This sequence comes from uncultured Roseovarius sp., assembly GCA_964574045.1. Taxonomy (GTDB): domain Bacteria; phylum Pseudomonadota; class Alphaproteobacteria; order Rhodobacterales; family Rhodobacteraceae; genus Roseovarius. Next base: position 848 of record CAZNMK010000503.1, read on the forward strand.
CTCGGTCGAGGCGGCATTGCCCAGCACGCCCGGCAAGAGCCGCACGGCGGCGTCGATGATCGCCATCGCCGCGATCTCGCCGCCCGTCAGGATGAAATCGCCCAGACTGACCTCGCGCACTCCGAAATGGTCGATCACGCGCTCGTCGAGCCCCTCGAACCGGCCGCAAATGAGCGTGACGCCGGGACCCGCCGCCAGCGCCTGCGCCGTGGCCTGGGTGAAGGGGCGGCCGCGCGGGCTGGCATAGATGAGCGGCGTGCCGGCGGGCGCGACAGCCTGGGCGGCCTCGATCGCGCGGCCCATGACATCGGCCCTGAGCACCATGCCCGCGCCGCCCCCGGCGGGGGTATCGTCGACATTGCGGTGCCGGCCCTCGCCATGCACGCGCAGGTCGGTCGTCCGCAACTGCCACAGCCCATCGGCCAGGGCGCGCCCGGTCAGGCTGTCGCCCAGCGGGCCGGGAAACGCCGCGGGGAAGAGGGTGATGACATGCGCCGCCCACACCCCCGCCGGGGGCGGCCGGCGATCGGATGAGGCGGGCCTGTCGGTCATGGTGAACGCAGATAGCCGGGGCCGCGCGGCCGCGCAAGCGCGCCGCGGCTCAGAACAGCCCCTCGGGCGGGTCGGCGACGATGCGCCCGCGCCCCAGGTCGACAGTCGGCACCGCCGCGCGGGTAAAGGGCAGCAGCACCGTATCGCCGCCTCCCGGCCGGGCGATTTCCAGCAGGTCCGAGGCACCGTGATTGAGCACCGCCGTCACCTTGCCAAGCGGCGTGCCGCCGGCGTCGAACACCTCCATGCCGATCAGGTCGGCATGGTAGAATTCGTCCTCGTCCGGGTCGGGCAGGCGCGCGCGTTCGACATAAAGGCGGGTGCCGCGCAGGGCATCGGCGGCTTCCTTGTCGGGCACGCCGGTGAGGCGGGCAACCAATGCGTTGCCGGTCCGCCCGGTCAGCGTCACGTCAAAGCGCCGCGTGCCGTCCTCGGTTTCCAGCGGGCCGTAGCCGGCGAGGTCCTCGGGCTCGCAGGTAAAGCTCTTCAGCCGCACCTCGCCGCGCACGCCGAAGGCGCCGGCGATGGCGCCGACACAGACCCGCGCGCCCATCTCAGCGCATCCCCCCGGGCGCGGCGACAGGCCGCCGCGCCGGGGTATGGAGTATGCCCCTTTCAACCGGAGAATCCCGCCCCGGGCGTGACCCGGGGCCTTGTCCCGCCGGCACAGGAGAGACCCCGGCCCGGGGGCCGGGGCGGGGGACGCGTCCGATCCGGCGCGTCACGCTGCAGGGGGCCGCCCGCATCGGGCCGATCCGCCGGCTTACGCCTCGCCGGTCTCTTCGGCGGCTGCTTCGGCAGCCTCTTCGACGGGCGTTTCTTCGGCCGGGGCGGCGTCGGCCTCGGCGGCGGTGCGGGCCTTTTCGGCCTTCTGCTC
>CAZNMK010000504.1:0-2273 GCA_964574045.1 uncultured Roseovarius sp.
TAGGCCGACAGCACCCCGGCATGGGGGTGGATCAGCACCCGCGTCATGCCCAGCGCGTCGGCCACCAGGCAGGCATGCTGCCCCCCCGCGCCGCCGAAGCATTGCAGCGTGTAGCGGGTCACGTCATGGCCGCGCTGGACGCTGATCTTCTTGATCGCGTTGGCCATGTTGTCGACGGCGATGCGCAGGAACCCCTCGGCCATTTCCTCGGGGGTGCGGGCGGTCTCGCCGGTCTCCTGCGCGACGGTTTCGGCCAGTTCGGCGAATTTCGTCCGCACCGCCCCGGCGTCGAGCGGCATGTCGCCGGCGGGGCCGAACACGGCCGGGAAATGATCGGGGTCTAGCTTGCCCAGCATGACGTTGCAGTCGGTCACCGTCAGCGGACCGCCGCGGCGATAGCACGCCGGGCCGGGATCGGCGCCGGCGCTTTCGGGGCCGACCTGGAAACGCCCGTCCTCGAACTTGCAGATCGAACCGCCGCCGGCGGCGACGGTGTGGATGTCCATCATCGGCGCGCGCATGCGCACGCCCGCGACCTCGGTCTCGAAGCTGCGCTCGTAGTCGCCGGCATAATGGCTGACATCGGTCGAGGTGCCGCCCATGTCAAAGCCGATCAGCCGGTCGTGCCCCGCCGCCTCGCCGGTCTTGACCATGCCGACGATACCGCCCGCCGGCCCCGACAGGATCGCGTCCCTGCCATGAAAGAGCTGCGCGTCGGTGAGCCCGCCGTTCGATTGCATGAACCCCAGCCAGCGGCAGGCGCGTCCGAGGTCGAGCGCATCCGCGACCCGGTCGACATAGCGCCGCAGGATCGGCGACAGGTAGGCGTCGACGACGGTGGTATCGCCGCGCCCCACGAGCTTGGCCAGGCGGCTGACGCGGTGGCTGGCGGTGATCTGGGTAAAGCCCAGATCGGCGGCGATCTCGGCGACGCGGGCCTCGTGCACGGGGTTGAGATAGGCGTGCAGCCCGGCGATGGCGACGGCGCGGATGCCGCGGCCATGGGCGGCCTGCAGCGCGGCGCGCGCCGCGGCCTCGTCCAGCGGCCGGATGACGCGGCCCTCGGCATCGAGGCGCTCAATGAGCTCGGCCACCTCCTCGTACAGCAGTTCGGGCCGGCGGATGTGCAGATCGAAAAGGCGCGGACGGTTCTGGTAGCCGATGCGCAGGAGGTCGCGAAAACCCGCGGTGATCAGCAAGAGCACGCGTTCGCCCTTGCGTTCCAGGAGCGCGTTGGTGGCCACCGTCGTGCCCATCTTGACCGCGCCGATGGCATCGTCGGGAAAGGCGCCGGTCACGCCCATCACCTCGCGGATGCCCTGCACGGCGGCGTCGGCATAGCGTTCGGGGTTTTCCGACAACAGCTTGTGGGTGCGGATGCCGCCGTCGGGCGCCCGCGCCACGATGTCGGTAAAGGTGCCGCCGCGGTCGATCCAGAATTCCCAGGGGGCGCCGGCCATTCCATGCTCCGATTTCCAGGTCGGGCCACGTTTGGGGCCGGGCCGGGAAATGTCAACGCCGCCGGCATTGAAATGCCGGGCATTCCGGTGCACAACCTTGGCCACCGCCGCGAAAGGGGGCCGCCGATGGACCTGCGCAAGCTGACCGACAGTTTCACCGTCTCGCCGCAGATCGACGAGACCGACCTGCACGAGATCGCCGGCGCGGGCTTTCGCTCGGTCCTGTGCAACCGCCCCGACGGAGAGGAGCCGGGGCAATGCGACTACGGCCGCATCGCCGAGGCGGCCCGCGCCGAGGGGCTCGAGGCGCGCTCGGTCCCCGTTTCCGGCGCCACCTTCGCGCCGCAGGCGCTGGAGGATTTCCGCGCCGCGCTGGCGGAGATGCCGAAACCGATCCTGGCCTATTGCCGGTCCGGCACGCGCTGCACCATGCTGTGGGCCATCGCCCAGCACGGAACGATAGACGACGAAGAGATCGAGCGGCGCGCGGCCAAGGCCGGCTATGACGTCTCGGGCCTGCTGAGCCGGCTGCGCGCCCGGTAGACCGCCCCGGCCCGGTGCGGCGGTCCGCCGAAAACCGCGTTGTCCGCAATTCCCCTTGCCTTGCACCCGCGCCCGGCGTATACGGCGCCCTCATCCGCGCGGCCGGCCGAAAGCGGCATGCCGAGTCGCGCGCGAACCCGACTGCAAAGAGGAGCCGGAAATGCCCAAACTGAAGACGAAGTCGAGCTGCAAGAAGCGCTTCAAGGTCAGCGCCGGCGGCAAGATCATCCGCGCCCAGGCCGGCAAACGCCACGGCATGATCAAGCGCAC
>CAZNMK010000505.1:0-2252 GCA_964574045.1 uncultured Roseovarius sp.
CTGCCGGGGCTGATGCGCGCGCTGACCTGCGTGGTGCAACTGCCCCGCTACGAGGGCTACGGCATGGCGCCGCTCGAAGGCATGGCCAGCGGGGTGCCGTTCGTCGCCACCGACCAGGGGCATTATCGCATCTTTTCCGGCCAGGGCCGCTGCGGGATCGTGACCGCGGCCGACGACGCCGCCGCGGCGCTGGAGGCGCTGCTCGACGACCCCGACCGCCACGCCGCGATGTCCCGCGCCGCCCGCGACGCCGCCGAAACCCGTTTCGGCATCGAGCGCGAGGCCGACGGCATCGCCGCCGTCTACGAAGACTTCTGGGCCGGGCGATAGACGCCCGCGCGCGCCCTCACGGCATCAGCACCTGCGCGCGCTCGAACCGCGCACTGTCGGTTCCCAGATCGTCATAGAGGATGTCGACCCGCAGGCTTTGCACATGGCCCGGCGGGAACTCCCAATAGGGCAGGCCATCCTCGGCGGTGATGGCGTTGGGCTGGGCGGTTCCGGTATGGCAGGGCGGCAAGGGCCAGTCCTGCGCCGGGCCGTCATTGACGGATATGCTCAGCCCGTAGAGCCCGCAGCGCCAGCTGAAGAGATGCGTGACATAGACCAGGTCGCGCCCGTCGTATTCGCGCACCGCCACCCAGTTGGCGCGCGTCGCGTCCAGGATCGGGCGCACCTCGGTCGCGGTGGTGAACCGGCCGGTGGGCGTCTGCGGCTCGGCGGTCAGGCCGCCGGCGACGACAGCCCCGTCGTTGCCCGCGTTGCCGCCGCCCGCGCCATCGCCCGCGCCCGAAACCGCCAGAGCCAGAGCCAGAAACATCCAGTCGATCATCACCCACCTCCCTGCGGCGGCTGCCGCCAACTGCCCCCTTCTGCCCGGCATCGATGCCACCTATAGTGGCGGCGGGTAACGCGCACCGGGCAGTTTCGCGGGGTCTCTTCACTATGGCCGCAAAGGCAGGCGAAAACCAACCCTTCAACATTGCCGTGGTCGGGCAAGGCGGACGGCTGCAGTTCGAGGCGGTGCTTTTCGCCGCCTCGCTCAGGCGCAACGCGCCGCTCTTTTCCGGGCGGCTGTTCGTGGCCGAGCCGCAGCCCGGCCCGCTTTGGTCATCGAACCCGGGTATCCGCGGCCGCGAACCGCGCGACCTGCTGGCCGATCTCGGCGCCGAGATCGTGCCCTTCGAGAGCCGCCATTTCGGCGAGAGCTACCCCTACGGCAACAAGATCGAGGCGCTTTTCGCCCTGCCCGAAGGCGAGCCGTTCGTCTTTTTCGATACCGACACGCTGGTGCTGGGCGACATCGCGTCGGTGCCGTTCGACTTCGACCGCCCCACCGCCTCGCTGCGGCGCGAGGGAACCTGGCCGCAGATCGAGCTTTACGGTCCCGGCTACACCGCGATCTGGAAATCGCTCTACGACAGGTTCGGGCTGGATTTCGCCAGTTCGCTCGACACCTCGCAGCCGGACGAATACTGGCGGCGCTACCTCTATTTCAACGCGGGGTTCTTCTTTTACCGCTGTCCGCGCATCTTCGGGCAGCGGTTCCTGGACTACGCGCTGGCGATCCGCGACGACCCGCCGGCGGAACTGGTGTGCCAGCCGCTCGATCCCTGGCTCGACCAGGTGGCGCTGCCGCTCGTCATCCATTCGCTGGGCGGCGGGCGCGACACCCTGCCCGAGGGGCTGCTCGACGGCGCCATCACCTGCCATTACCGCCTGCTGCCGCTGCTTTACGCCCGCGAATCCGACCGTGCGATCGAGGTGCTCGAAGAAGTGGCATCCCCCAACCGCGTCAAGAAGGTGCTCAAGGAATACGACGCGATGAAATTCATGATCTATCACGGGCGCGGGCAAAAGGTGCGCGCGCTTTTCGACCGGAACGACCTGCCGCGCCGCGAACAGGCGATCCGCAACACCATCAAGCGTAACGGGTTCTGGATGCGCTAGTTGCGAGTTTTCAACAGGTTGTCCATTCGATCCGGGCGCGTTCGGTCGATGTCGCGAACTCGAGATGCAGGTGGGCAGGTTCTGCGGGTGGCGGGCGGTTTGCGCACGCGCGGCCGCCCGCGGCCGCCCATATCCCTGTTGCCCGCGCCGCCGTCTTGGCATACCCCAAGGCGAAAGTTCACCGAGGGAGACCCATTCATGCCTTATGGCTTCGACACGCTGCAGATCCACGCCGGCGCCCGCCCCGATCCGGCCACCGGCGCGCGGCAGACACCCATCTACCAGACCACCGCCTATGTCTT
>CAZNMK010000506.1:0-2249 GCA_964574045.1 uncultured Roseovarius sp.
GCATGCTGCGTTCAATCGGAAACGGTTCGACGACGGGCACGCGGCCGCCCGGGGTGGGCGCGGAACGCGCCCGCCTGTGGGGCGGGCGGGCGCGTGCCCGTCGCTGGCGCGACGGGCGGGTCATTGCGGCCGAACGCGACCTGCCTGACATGACCGGGGATCAGCCGAGCCCGCCCAGGGCGGGGCGTTCGAAGCGCGCCAGCGCCGGCATCACCGCGCGGCGCGCGCGGGCGCCCTCCCAGCCCTCGCCTAGGAGACGGTCTTGCAGGTCGCCGTGGCGCAGCCTGAGGCGGCGCCAGTGGTGCAGCACCAGCACCCTCAGCGCGCCGCGGTCCGCCGCATCGGTCGGCACCGGCGCGCCCAGCGCCGCCTCGACCGCCGCGGCGAGCCGGGCATAGCCCGCGCGCAGGTCCGGGTCCGCGGCCGCCTCGGCCAGCCAGGGCGGCACCGCGCCGGGCTCGAGCGCCGCTGCCCAGAGACCGGGCGCGAGCGCCCCCGGCGCGCCGGCGACAAGCCCCGTGCGCGGGGCGATCTGGACCGCGCCCTCGGGCAGCAGGGCGGCGAAATCGGGCGCCGCCACCTGCGGCGGAGCCAACAGCAGATACACCGCGCCCCTGGCCGGGGGCGCCTTTGCATAGATGCGGCCGCGCACGGCCTCGGTCTCGGTCCAGCCCATCTCCGACAGCCGGTAGGCCGCGTCGCGGCCGTGCCGCTTGCTCTCGATCCAGCCGTCGCGCTTGAGCCGGTGCAGCGCCACCCGCGCCGAGGCCGGCGTCAGCCCGATCCGGCCCAGCACCGCCTGCAACTCGCGCCCGCCGATCCGCTGCTCGCGCGTGGTACAGAAATCGCCCAGCACGGTGACGATGACCGACCACGTCCTGAGCGGGCCGCAGGCGGCCAGCCGGTCGATTTCGGATTGCGTGTCAGTGGCTTGCATCCTGCCTGCCAGCTTAGCCCCGGCGCGGGGGCGGCTCAAGCGGCGTTCATGGTCAAAAGCTCGTAGCGCGCCACCGGCTCGTCGTTCTGGTTGACGATTTCGACATGCCATCGGACCTCGCCATAATCCTCGGTGCGCGGGGTTTTGGCCTTGACCGTCAGGCGCACGCGGATGGCGTCGCCGGGTTCGACCGGCTTGAGAAAACGCAGCCGGTCGAGCCCGGTATTGGCCAGCACCGGCCCCTCGCCCGGATCGACGAATAGCCCGGCGGCGAAGCTGAGCAGCAGATAGCCATGCGCTACCCGGCCGGGAAAGAACGGGTTGCGCGCCGCGGCTTCTGCGTCCATGTGGGCATAGAAGGTGTCGCCGGTGAAGTGGGCGAAATGCTCGATATCCTCGAGCGTCACGGTGCGCGGTGCGCTTACCAGCGTCTCGCCCGGCTGCAATTCGCCGAAGCGCCGGCGGAAGGGGTGCGCGGGGCCGGTGGTCTGCGCCGCGCCCGGCACCCAGCGTCCGGCGATCGCGCCCAGCATGTCGGGCGGGCCCTGCACGGCGGTGCGCTGCATGTAGTGCCTGACCCCGCGGATGCCGCCCAGCTCCTCGCCGCCGCCGGCACGTCCGGGCCCGCCATGCACCATGTGCGGCAGCGGCGCGCCGTGGCCGGTGCTCTCGGCCATCGAAGTACGGTCGTTGATGTAGATGCGCCCGTGCCAGGCGGCCGCCCCCAGCGTCACCGCGCGCGCGACCTGTGGATCATGGGTGACGAGCGAGGCCACCAGCGACCCGCCGCCGCGATTGGCAAGCGCGACCGCATGGTCGAGGTCGCGATAGCCCATCACGGTCGAGACCGGGCCGAACGCCTCGGTGTCGTGGACGCGGTGCGCGCGGTCGGGGTCGGCGCAGTGAAAGAGCATCGGCGGCAGGAAGGCGCCGTTTTGCGCATCCTCGCCCATGACGGCGAAATCCTCCGGGTCGCCAAGGACGCGCTCGGCCTCGTTCGCCAGCACCGCGACCTTGTCCAGCACGTCGCGTTTCTGCGCATTGGAGACGAGCGCCCCCATGCGCGTTTCCTTGAGCCGCGGATCGCCCACGGTGACCTTGCCCAGCCGCGCCGACAGCGTCTCGATCAGCGCGCCCGCCTGCGCCTCGGGCACCAGGATGCGGCGGATGGCGGTGCATTTCTGCCCTGCCTTGGTGGTGATCTCGCGCGCGGCCTCCTTGACGAAGAGGTCGAATTCGGGCGTGCCCGGCACCGCGTCGGGGCCGAGGATCGAGGCGTTGAGGCTGTCCTGCTCGGCCATGAAGCGGACCG
>CAZNMK010000507.1:0-2248 GCA_964574045.1 uncultured Roseovarius sp.
TGAGCACCGCCGCGCCGACGACGATGGCGGTGCCGTGCTGGTCGTCGTGGAACACGGGGATGTTCATCCGTTCGCGGCAGAGCTTTTCGACAATGAAACAGTCGGGCGCCTTGATGTCCTCGAGGTTGATCGCGCCGAACGAGGGTTCCAGCGCGCAGACGATGTCGGCCAGGCGTTCGGGGTCGCGCTCGTTCAGTTCGATGTCGAAACAGTCGATGCCGGCGAATTTCTTGAACAGCACCGCCTTGCCCTCCATCACCGGCTTGGAGGCGAGCGCGCCGATGTCGCCCAGCCCCAGGACGGCAGTGCCGTTGGTGACCACCGCAACCAGGTTGGCGCGCGCGGTATAGCGGCTGGCGGTGGCCGGGTCGGCCTTGATCTCGAGGCAGGCCTCGGCGACGCCCGGCGAATAGGCGCGCGCCAGGTCGCGGCCGTTGGCCAGCGGCTTGGTGGCGCGAATCTCCAGCTTTCCGGGCTTGGGAAACTCGTGATAGGCAAGCGCCGTCTGGCGCAGGTTTTCCTTGCTGCTGTCGGTCATCCGAACCCCTTTCGGCAAGCGCCGCGGCAAACTGATTTAATATTAAACAATCTCTCGAGCCACGCAAGCGGCGATCGGTAACGCGCCCCGGTCGCGCGCCCGGTCGCGCATTTGCGCGCGTCGCTCACAGCTTGCATCCCGGGGCCTCGCCGCGCAATCTCAATCTCGAGGAGCCGAAACCGGGCACCGCGCCCGCGCCCCGCCGGAGGAATGCCGATGACGCTGATCGACGCCGCCGCCCGCGTTCGCGAGAACGCCCAGGCCCCCTATTCCGGCTTTCGGGTCGGCGCGGCGGTGCGCACGGCCTCGGGGCGCGTCTTCGTCGGCTGCAATGTCGAGAACGCGGCCTCGCCCGAGGGCACCTGCGCCGAGGCCGGCGCGATCGCGGCGATGGTCGCGGCGGGCGAGACCGAACTGGCCGAGGTCGCGCTGGTCGCCGACGCACGGACGCCGGTCACCCCCTGCGGCGGCTGCCGCCAGCGGCTGGCCGAATTCGGCGGCGCCGGGGTGCCGGTGGTCATGGCCACGACGGGCGGCGCGCAGGTCACCAGGACGCTCGGCGAGCTGCTGCCGATGGCGTTCGATGCCAGCCATCGGGCGCGGGGCTGATCGTCGCGGGCTGTGCGATTGCCTTTGCCCGGGGTTGCGGGATAAGACGCTCAAATCGGCCAGTCTCAAATCGGCCAGTCAGGGAGCGGATCATGAAAGACCACCTCACCATCGTCAGGCATCCGCTGGTACAGCACAAGCTGACCCTGATGCGGCAGAAGGACACCTCGACGGCGGTGTTTCGCCAGCTGTTGCGCGAAATCAGCCAGCTTCTGGCCTACGAGGTGACGCGCGAGCTGCCGATGACGACGCGGGCGATCGAGACCCCGCTGCAGGAAATGGATGCGCCGGTGCTGGCCGGGCGCAAGCTGGCGCTGGTGTCGATCCTGCGGGCCGGCAACGGCCTGCTGGACGGGATGCTGGAACTGATCCCGTCGGCGCGGGTGGGGTTCGTCGGGCTCTACCGCGACGAGGCGACGCTCAAGCCGGTGCAGTACTATTTCAAGGTGCCCGAGATGCTGGACCAGCGGCTGACCATCGTCGTCGATCCGATGCTGGCGACCGGCAACTCATCCGTCGCGGCGATCGACCTGATCAAGAAAAAGGGCGCGCGCGACATCCGGTTCATGTGCCTGCTGGCCGCGCCCGAGGGGGCCGAACGGATGCACCAGGCGCACCCGGACGTGCCCATCGTCACCGCCGCGCTCGACGAGCGGCTGAACGAAAAGGGCTATATCCTGCCGGGTCTGGGCGATGCCGGCGACCGCATGTTCGGCACCAAGTAACGGGAAACCTGTTTACTGACATCGCATTATCGGGCAATCTCGACCCAGAACGTCTGGGGGTAAAATGAGAATTGCAGGTATCCTGGCGACGGCTGCCATCGTCGTGACTTGCGGGTCTGTATCGGTTCAGGCCCAATCATCCACGAAAGCCGTTCCGGCGGAATTCCCGCCGGCATCCTTCACCGGCCGGCAATATGTCGACAGCAAGGGCTGCGTGTTCATCCGCGCCGGCATCGACGGCGCGGTCACCTGGGTGCCGCGGATGACGCGCGCGCGCAAGCAGGTCTGTGGGGCGCAGCCGTCGCTGTCGTCGGCGCAGGTCGCCGCGGTGCAGGCGGCGCGTGCCACCGCCGCGCCGCCTGCCTCCGCGCCGCCT
>CAZNMK010000508.1:0-2239 GCA_964574045.1 uncultured Roseovarius sp.
ACCCGTTGCGCGAGCGCGAGGTGCGGTTCGATATCGACGCCACGTCGTCGATATCGATTACCAAGGTCAGGATGTAGCCCCGGCGCAACGCGCGCCGGTCGCCCAGCAGCGAATGCTGGCCGCCGCTCCAGGTCGAGGCACGGTCGACCCTGCGGTCGGGCTCGGCGCTGAGCGGCAGGCCGGGATAGAGCATGGCGGCGTGTTCGCCGCTCTCGGCCGGCTCGGACAGGCTGGGCGCACGGCCCAGGTGATCCATCCGCCCGCAGGCGGCGGGCAGCATCAGCAGGATGACCGAGAGACGGATGAGGAATGCCAATGCCGGACCTCCTATGGCGAGACATGGATGCGGCCGTCGGCGCCGACGCGGCCCGACACGGTATTGCGCGACGCCAGGTTCATCGCCCGCGCGGGTTCGCCCGCGCCGGCGCGCGACAGCGAACGCCCCTCGGCCAGGATGAAGAGCCCGCCATGGTCGAAAACCAGGGTAACGATCTGGTTGCGCTCGACCAGCGCCGGCGCCCCGACATCGGCCAGCCGGATCGGCCGCCCGGCGTAGAGCGCGACGCGCGCCTCCTTGCCGATCAGGTCGGCGGCCCGGGCGGCGACGCCGGGTATCTCGCCGGGTTTCACCGCGATGTCCTGTTCGCCGATCACGCTCTGCGCCCGGATCGTGCGCGCGGCGACGATCGTGTCGGCGGCGGCGGCGCCGGGCGCGGCGGCGAGCAGTGCGATGGCGCAGGCAATCCGCGGCATCAGCGCACCTGCGTCGTCGCGCCGAGCATCTGGTCGGCGGCCGAGATCACCTTGGCGTTCAGCTCATAGCCGCGCTGGGCCTCGATCAGTTCCGTCACCTCGCGCACGGCATCGACGGAACTGTCCTCGAGATAGCCCTGCCTGAGCGTGCCCAGCCCGTCGCGTCCCGGCGCACCGGCGAGCGGCTGGCCCGACGCCTCGGTTTCCAGGAAAAGGTTGCCGCCCATCGCCTCCAGCCCCTTGGGGTTGGTGAAGCCGACAAGGTCGAACCGGCCCAGCAGCTCGGCCTCGGGCGTGTCGGAGAAATAGGCGTAGACCTCGCCATCGGCGTTCACCGACAGGCTGCGGGCATCCGCGGGGATGGTGATCTCGGGCGCGACGGCGAAACCGTCGGAGGTGACGATCAGCCCGTCGCCCGAGCGTTTCAGCGCCCCGTCGCGGGTATAGGCCGCCTGGCCCGATGGCAGCGTCACCTCGAAGAACCCGCTACCGTCGATGGCGATGTCGAGATCGCCGCCGGTCTGCGACAGCGCCCCCTGGGCGAGCTGCACCGTCACCGCCGCCGGGCGCACGCCGAGGCCCAGCTGCACGCCGGTGGGCAGGACCGTGCCGTCGAGCGCGTTGACGGTGCCGGCGCGGCTGTGCTGCTGATAGTGCAGGTCGGCGAACTCCGCGCGTCTGGTATTGTAGCCGGTGGTCGACATGTTGGCGAGGTTGTTGGATATGGTTTCCACCCGCATCTGCTGGGCGGCCATGCCGGTGGCGGCGATCTTGAGGGCGCGCATGGGCGGTCTCCTTTGTCCGGTTGATTAGCGGCGCGTCAGCGCCTGCATCGCCTCGCGCAGGCGTTCGTTGTCGGCGTCGAGAAAGCTCTGCCCCAGCTCGTAGGCGCGCTGCACCTCGATCATGCGCGCGACCTGCAGGATCGGGTCGACATTGGCGTTTTCGAGGAAACCCTGCAGGATGCGGCCCCCGGTCGCCGGCTCGACCCCGCCATCGGCGCGCAACAGCGTGCCGCCCTCGCGCACCATGTCGGCGGGGTCGGCGGGGCGTACCAGCCCGATCTGGCCGATGGGCCGGCCCGCGGCGCTGATCGTGCCGTCGGCGGCGACGCTGAAATCCGGCGCGTCGGGGGGAACGAAGATCGGTGCGCCGCCGCCGTCCAGCACCCGGTGACCGGCCGGAGTGACCAGATCGCCGGTCGCGGAAAGGGCGAAGCTGCCCGCCCGCGTCAGCCGTTCGCCGGCGCCGGTCTCGACCAGAAAGAACCCCGGCCCCTCGATCGCCAGGTCGAAACGGCCGCCGGTCTCGGAGAGCGCGCCCTGCCGCAGCGATATGTTGCGCACCGACGCGTGCGCCATCGACAGCGACGGCCCGCCCGGGGCGCGGTGGACGTATTCGGCGAAAATCACCCCCTCCTGCCGGTATCCCGTGGTCGAGGCGTTGGCGATGTTGTTGGCGAGAACCTGCATTTCCGACAGAAGGC
>CAZNMK010000509.1:0-2235 GCA_964574045.1 uncultured Roseovarius sp.
CCGAGCCCGGCGAAGAGGCGGGGATCACCTCGCAACTCGGGCCGGGCATGCGCGCCTTTGCCATCAAGGTCGATGTCTCGAGCGGCGTTTCGGGCTTTCTGCGCCCGGGCGACCGGGTCGACGTGTACTGGACCGGCCAGACCGGCGGCGCCGGCACGCCCGAGCTCGAAGGGCGCGCCTCTGGCGGCGTCACCAAGCTGATCGAGACCAATGTGCGGCTGATCGCCATCGACCAGGTCGCCAATACCGACATCACCGAGGCGGTGATCGCCCGGACGGTGACGGTCTCGGCGACGCCGCAGCAGGTCGCGTCGCTGGCGCAGGCGCAATCCACCGGCCGGCTGTCGCTGTCGCTGGTGGGGGCCGAGGACGAAAGCATCGCCCAGGCGATCGAGGTCGACCAGCGCAGCCTGCTGGGCATCGAGGCACAGGTCACCGAAGCCGCGCCGGCGCAAAAGGAGGTGTGCACCATCCGCACCCGCCGTGGCGCCGAGGTGATCGAGACCCCGATCCCCTGCACCAACTGATCCGGGACCAACGAATTGCAGGCGGTGCCGTTCGCGGCGCCGCCTGTTTCCGTTCGGCAATCGGCTAGGCACCGGACAGGCAAAGGGGCTCGAAACCGGGCGAAATGGTTTCTTTCGCGCAACGCCTGCGTGAAATCCGGTCGAAAATTGGCAAGAAACCCATTGATTCTTGCAAAAATTTCCGAATTACCCCATTCTCCGGCAAAAGGCGGGCGTTCAAGACCCGACTGATGAGGCGTGATCGGAAAGGCAGGTCACATGAAAATTCCGGGCTTTTGGAAAGCCGCCCTCGCCGGGCTGATTCTTGCGTTCGGGCCGGTCGTGCCGCCCGCGGCGGCGGAAACGCTGCGCGTCCTGCGGCAGGGCACCTCGCAGGATCTGAGCATCACCATGAACCAGGCGGTGGTCGTCGAAAGCGACGTTCCATTCGCCGAACTCAGCATCGCCAATCCCGCGATCGCCGACTTCTCGACGCTCTCGGACCGCACCATATATGTGCTGGGCAAGACCCCCGGCCGCACCACGCTGACGCTGCTCGATGCGGCCGGCCGGCTGATCACCAATGTCGATGTGCGCGTCAGCGCCGATGTGACCGAGTTCAAGGAACGGCTGCGCCAGATCCTGCCCAATGAGCGCATCGAGGTGCGCACCGCCAATGACGGCATCGTGCTGTCGGGCACCGTCAGCAGCACCACCCGGATGGATCGAGCGCTGGAACTGGCCGAGCGATACGCGCCCGAACGGGTGTCGAACCTGATGTCGGTCTCGGGCAAGCAGCAGGTGATGCTGAAGGTGCGTTTCGCCGAGATGCAGCGCAGCGTGTCCAAGGCGCTGGGCTCGTCGCTGTCGATCGACGGGCGCAACAGCTCTGGCCTGGGCGTGATCGGCGGCACCAACACCACCAACACGCAAGGGTCTGTCCTGAATACGCTTTCGGGCGCCATCCCGAGCGTGCAGTCCAACAACGGCGCCATCGCGTTCGGCTTCGATGTCGGCTCGGTCGAGGTCGGTATCCTGCTCGAGGCGCTGGAGACCAAGGGCGTCGTGCGCACCCTTGCCGAACCGAACCTGACCGCGCTGTCGGGACAGGAGGCGACGTTCCTCGCGGGCGGCGAATTCCCGATCCCGGTGGCGCAGGACAACGGCACGACCACCATCGAATTCAAACGCTTCGGGGTCGAGCTGAACTTCGTCCCGCGGGTGGTGGATGACGGGGTGATCAACCTCGAGATGGCGGCGGCGGTCTCGTCGATCGACTCGGCCAACTCGCTGGTCGCGAACGGGCTGACGGTCAACGCCTTCCGGCGCCGCGACACCTCGACCACGGTGGCGATGCGCGACGGCCAGAGCTTTGCCATCGCCGGCCTCTTGCAGGACGATTTCCGCGACAACAACGGCCAGGTGCCGTGGTTGGGCGACGTGCCGGTCCTGGGCGCGCTTTTCCGCAGCGCGGACTACCAGCGTTCGCAGACCGAACTGGTGATCATCGTCTCGGCGCACCTGGTGATGCCGACCTCGGGCGAGGCGCTGATCCTGCCGACCGACAGGATCCGCCCGCCGACGGAGACGGAGCTGTTCCTGCACGGCCGGGTCGCGGCCGACGCGCAAGAGGGCCAGAGCCCCGCCGGCGAAGTCGCCCGGCAGGACTTCGAAGGCTCCTACGGCTATGTGATGGATTGAGGGAACGGGTACCGACATGAAACAGCTT
>CAZNMK010000510.1:0-2220 GCA_964574045.1 uncultured Roseovarius sp.
GCATGTCGCAGGCATCGAGCTGGAACGGCAGGATGGTGTCGTCCCACGCGATTTTTTCGGCAAGTGTCATGGAGTTTTCCCGAGCGCCGCGATCTGGCATACCGCGTGTCTATATAGGCAAAGCGACAGCCGATCCAAGAGAGGCCCGATGATCCCCCGATTCGGTGAAGCGCCCCGCCGGGGCATCCGCTACGGCCTGCGCATGGGCGCTTATGCGATCCTGCCGCGCGGCGGCATGCTGCTGCTGACCCGGCAGAGCGAGCCCGAACCGGAACTGCAACTGCCCGGCGGCGGCGTCGATCCGGGCGAATCGCCGCTGCAGGCGCTCTACCGCGAGGTCTATGAGGAAACCGGCTGGATCATCGCCGCGCCGCGGCGGCTGGGGGCGTTCCGCCGCTTTGCCTACATGCCGGAATACGACAGATGGGCCGAAAAGCTGTGCCTGATCTATACCGCCCGGCCGGTGCGGCCGCTGGGCCCGCCGGCCGAGGCGGGACATGCCGCGCTGTGGTCGTCGCCCGCCGATGCCGCGCGCATGCTGGGCAATCCCGGCGACCGGCATTTCGTGCGCACCCATGTCATGCGCCGCCGCCCCTGAATTCCAGCAGCACGGCGGATATGTCGTCGTCGAATCGCCGCCCGCCGGCATGGCCGGTCAACTGCCAGATCAGCCCGTCGAGGCAGGCGAGCCCGCCGATCTCGTCGAGCTGCGCCATCATTCGCGCCAGCCCCCTCTCGCCCAAGAGCGCGCCGGCGGCATCGGCGCATTCGGTGATCCCGTCGGAATGGATGAGCAGCCGGTCGCCGGGGGCGAGCCGCGCGTATCCCGGCGAATAGGTGGCGTGCTGCAGGAGCCCCACCGGCAGCCCCCCCTCGCCCACGACCTCGATACCGCCGCCGGCGCGCTGCACCAGCGGGCAGGGATGGCCGGCCTGGACGAAGGCGGTCTCGCCGCTTTGCAGGTCGACATGGGCCAGGAGCAGGGTGAAATAATGCTCGGTCTCGATCTCGCCCAGGATCAGCTCGTTCAGGATCGCGGCGGTCTCTGCCGGGCAGCGGGGGGCAAAACCGCCCTCCGCCCGCGCGACCACGGCGACGTTCTGCTCGGGCGCCGCGGCCGACAGATAGCCCGCCAGCCGCGCCGTCATCAGCGCCGAGCTGATGCCGTGGCCCGACACGTCGATGGCATAAAGCCCGGCATGGGTGTCGCCTATGGGGAACATGCCCACCAGATCGCCGCCGACATGGCCGCAGGAATGCAAGAGCAGCGACACGTCAGCGGTACCGAAATCGCGGTGGCGTTCGCTGACCAGCGATTGCTGCAGCTTGCGCGCCTCGATCAGGTCGCCGTCGATGGAATCGTAGATCCGCTGCAACTCGTCCAGCGTGGACCGGATCAGGCGGTTCTTTTCGGTCAGTTCGCGTTCCATCCGCAGCACCCGCTCGGCCGCGGTGATGCGCGCGCGCAACTCGGTGCCGTTCACGGGCTTGGTCAGGAAATCGTCGGCGCCGGCGTCGAAGCCGCGGGCGATGTCGTCCTTTTCGCCCTTGGCGGTCAGGAGGATGAAATAGCCATAGCTGTCGCGCGACATCCTCCTGAATTCGCGACAGAATTCCAGTCCGCTCATCCCCGGCATCATCCAGTCGCTCAGGATCAGGTCGGGCGGGTCGTCACGGCAGGCGCCGAGCGCGTCGATGCCCGATTCGGCCTCGCGCACGGCATAGCCGGCCCGGCGCAGCATTCGCGTGAGCGTCAGCCGCAGCGACGCGCTGTCGTCGACCACAAGCACGCTGCGCACCGCCTGCACGGCGCCGCCCGCGGCCGGTTCGGTTGCCCCTTGCTGTTTCAATGCCGATGCCCATTCCCGAATTCCGGGCAACTTGCGCGGGCAGATGTTAACGGCCCGTGAAACGGCGATATCGGCTCAAATCCGAGCGATCTGCGCAACCGGCGGTTAAGACCCGCAGGGTAGAATCGGGTCCGGGAAACTCGCGGATAAGGCATCATGATCGACTGGAACCGTGTCGGCGAACTGCGCGACGAGATCGGCGCAGAGGATTTCGCCGAGATCGCCATCGTTTTCCTCGACGAGACCGATACCGGCATCGCCGTCCTGCCCGGGGTGCCGCAGACCGGGCTTTCGCAGCATCTGCACGCGCTCAAGGCAGGAGATCGTCAAGAGCCACGGATATTCCTATTTCGGCGATCTGAAGTACCCC
>CAZNMK010000511.1:0-2199 GCA_964574045.1 uncultured Roseovarius sp.
CCCGGCGACGGGCGCGCGGCAGGTGCCGATCTACCAGACCACGGCCTATGTGTTCCGCGACGCGGATCACGCGGCGGCGCTCTTCAACCTGCAAGAGGTGGGCTATATCTATTCGCGCCTGACCAACCCCACCGTCGCGGTCCTGCAGGAGCGCGTCGCCACGCTCGAAGGCGGCGCCGGGGCGGTCTGCTGCTCGTCGGGGCACGCGGCGCAGATCATGGCGCTCTTTCCGCTGATGGGGCCGGGGCTCAACGTCGTGGTCTCGACCCGGCTTTACGGCGGCTCGATCACCCAGTTCAGCCAGACCATCCGCCGCTTCGGCTGGCAGGCCCGGTTCGTCGACTTCGACGACATGGACGCCGTCGCCGCCGCGATCGACGACGACACCCGCGCGGTTTTCTGCGAATCCATCGCCAACCCGGGCGGCTATGTCACCGACCTGCGCGCCATCGCCGACATCGCCGACGCCGCCGGCATCCCGCTCATCGTCGACAACACCTCCGCCACGCCCTGGCTTTGCCGCCCGATCGAGCACGGCGCCACGCTGGTTGTGAACTCGCTGACCAAGTACCTGACCGGCAACGGCACCGTCACCGGCGGCGTCGTGGTCGATTCGGGGCAGTTCGACTGGTCGGCCTCGGGCAAGTTTCCCTCCCTTTCGGATCCCGAGCCCGCCTATCACGGGCTCAAGTTCCACGAGACCTTCGGCCCGCTCGCGTTCACCTTTCACGGCATCGCCATCGGGCTGCGCGATCTCGGCATGACGCTCAATCCGCAGGCGGCGCATTATTCGCTCATGGGAATCGAGACGCTGTCGCTCAGGATGCAGCGGCACTGCGAGAACGCCGAAAAGGTGGCCGGCTGGCTTGAGCGGCACCCGGCGGTCGGGGACGTGACCTATGCCGGCCTGCCGAGTTCGCCCTATTACGAGCGCGCCCAGAAATACTGCCCCAAAGGCGCCGGCGGGCTCTTCACCGTCGCGCTCAAGGGCGGCTACGACGCCTGTGTGAAGCTGGTCGAGGGCGTCGAACTCTTGAGCCATGTCGTCAACCTCGGCGACACCCGTTCGCTGATCAATCACCCGGCCTCGACCACCCACCGCCAGCTCGAAGAGGCGCAGCTCAGGGCGGCCGGCGCCGACCCCGACCGGGTACGCATCTCGATCGGGATCGAGGACGCGGACGACATCATCGCCGATCTCGACCAGGCGCTGCAAAAGGCCGCCGGCTGATCGCGCCGGCCCGCGCGCCCGGTCCCCCGGCGGGGGCGGGGCGCGCGCGCTTTTCCTTTCGCCCGCGCCGCGCTAGACTCGTGGCATCGGTGGCCGGTATACAGATATGAGCTTCATGGGCTAATGTCCCTGCGATGAAACCGAATTTCGCCCTGACACTCTCGTTCGACGGGATCGGCCTGCTGCACCGCGTGCAGGGCGGCTGGCACCTCGTGGGCGAGGTCGGGCTGGATGCCGCCGACATGGCGGCCGACCTGGCGGAACTCGCGGCAAAGGCGCGCGCGCTCAATCCCACCGGCCTGCGCACCAAGCTCGTCATTCCCGACGATCAGATCAGGTACATGGCGTTCGAGACCGCCGAGCGCGACGTATCCCGGATCGAGGCGCTGGTGCGCGAGGCGCTCGACGGGGCCACGCCCTATGCGCTGAGGGAACTCACCTGGGACTGGTCGGTGCGCGGCAGCACGGTGCATGTGGCCGCGGTGGCGCGCGAGACCCTGACCGAGGCCGAGGATTTCGCCACCGAACACAATTTCAACCCGCTCTGTTTCGTCGCCATGCCGGACGAGGGCGCGTTCGCCGCCGAGCCGTTCTTTGGCGAAACCGCATACGCCGCGCGCGTGCTCGGCCCCGATGAAACCGTCGACCGCGAGACCGAGATCATCCGCGTGATCGGCGCGGCCCGGCTGCCCGAGCCCCGGCCGGTGCCGCCCGGGGGCGCCCCGGCGCCGGCAGCCGATGCGCCAGCCCAGGCGGCTCCGACCGAGGCAAAGGCGCCGGAACCGGCCGGGTCCCTGGCGGAAAGCCCCGGAAAACCCGCCGAACCGCCCCCCGGCAAGACCGACGGCAAGACCGACGGCTCGGAGCCCGAAACCGCCCCCGCCGCCGCCCCTGGGGGGCCCGGCCGGGGCCGGGGCGGCAAGAAGAAACGCAAGGCGATCATGCTCGGGGTGGGGCTTGATTCGGAT
>CAZNMK010000512.1:0-2168 GCA_964574045.1 uncultured Roseovarius sp.
GATCAGATCCGCAATAGGCCGCTTGTTGGCGAGCGAGGTGCCGAAATCGCCCTGAACCGCGCCTGCGAGCCAATTGATGTAGCGCGTGTGCGCCGGGAGATCGAGGCCCAGCTGATGCCGAAACGCCGCCAGCGTCTCCGGCGTGGCCGACTGACCCAGAACCGCCGACGCCAGATCGCCCGGCAGAAGCTCGGCTGCGAGAAAGATGACCAGCGTGATGGCGATGAGCGTCAGCAGACCTAGCCCAAGGCGCGTGGCGATCATTTTCCAAATCATGGGCAGTCCTGCATTTCTTCCCCCCCGATGCGCCGATCGAAGGAATGGTCATGTCAAGAGAACCCGGCTCGAGACCGGCAGCCGGCATTCGGGCGCCGGCTGCCGGTCGTACGGGCCGGTCGTCCTACGTCATCCACACCCTTTCGGCCACCCGGCAGCCCATCAGGAGCGTGACCGCATCCGGCTCGGCGCCATGGACCGTCTCGGCGTAGCCGTCGAGCGCCGACGGGAAGACAAAGATCGCGTTGCCGTTCTTTGCGTGCACGATCTGCTGCATCTCCCCGAAGATCTGCTTGCGCTTGTCGAAATCGACCTCGACCTTGCCCTGGTTGAGCAGCTGGGTGAACTTGTCGTCGCACCAGAAGGTCTCGTTCCACGGGGCGTTGCAGGCGAAAGCGACCGAGAACATCATGCTCGGCGTCGGGCGCACGCCCCAGTTCGACACGCAGTAGGGCCGTTTCATCCAGACATCCGACCAGTAGCTGTCGTTGGGCACCCGGTCGACGTCGATGTTGATGCCGGTGTCAACGGCGCTCGCCTGCATCAGAACCGCAGCATCGACCGCGCCGGTGAAGGCGCCGTCGGCAGCCGCGAGCTTGATGTCGATCTTGTCGAGTCCGGCCTGCTTGAGGTGCCAGCGCGCCTTGTCGGGATCGAAGGGGCGCTGCGGCAACTCGCTGTTGAAGAACGGGTCGTTGGGTGGCACGGGGTGATCGTTGCCGACGGTGCCATAGCCATTATAGACCTTGTCGACCAGTTCGTCGCGGTTGATCGCGAACTTCACCGCCTCGCGCACATCGTTGTTGTCGAACGGCTTGGCGCGCGTGTCCATTACCGCCTCATGATACAAGAGGCCGGTGTTTTCGACGATCTGAAAGCGGTTCATCGCTTTGACCCGGTCGACGATCTTGGTATCGACATAGTCGATGACGTCGACGCCGCCGGTCATCAGCGCCGAGGCGCGCGCGGTGGGATCGAGGATGAAGGATATATCGACCTTGTCGACCCACGCGCGGTCGGGCTTCCAGTAGTTGGGGTTGCGGCTGGCGGTGAAGCGCACGCCCGGTTCGAAGCTGTCGAGCATGTAGGGACCCGAGCCGATGAAGCCCGACCAGTCGTCAAAGCCGTCGGGCACGATCACCAGGTGGTACTGGCCCATGATGCTCGGCATGTCGGCGTCGCCGATTTCGTGCTCAATGACAACGTTGTCGCCATCCGCGCGGATCGAGGTGACGCCTTGGAGAAAGCCCTTGGCGGCCGATTTCGAATCCGGGGCGATGTGGCGGTTGAGCGAATAGGCGGCATCGGCCGCGGTGACGGTCTTGCCGTTGTGGAACTCCACCCCCTTGCGCATCTTGAACACCCAGCGCTTGGCGTCGGGTGTGCTCTCCCAGCTTTCGGCGAGCTCGGGAATCGGCTGCTTTTTCGAATCGAGTTCGACCAGCGCGTTGCCGAGCGTGAAGCCGACCGTGTACATGTGGTAATAGAAATAGGTCGTCGGATCGAGCGAGTCGCTGGTTCCGCCGCCATCTACGCCTATTCTGAGTGTGCCGCCCTTTTGCGGCGACTGGGCGCCGGCGGCGTGGGGGCCGAGCAGTCCGGCCGCAAGCGCACCGCCGCCGATTAGACCGAGCGCGCCGCGCCGGTCGATCATCAGACCGGTCCGGCGATCGAGATGGGTCGTCATGTTTGTCACTCCTTGCTCCATGCTGGTGTCTGGCACCGCCCCGATCGGGACCGTACCCTAGGTGTCCGCCCCCGATCGGGGCGGTGCCGACGGCGGTATGGGCGCTTGGCCATTGATTGCCTCGCGCATCCATTGCTGCGGTGTGCGGATCGAATGCTCCGAGTTCAGCCCGCCGGCGGGGTCGGGCACCAGCGGGCCGGGCCTG
>CAZNMK010000513.1:0-2164 GCA_964574045.1 uncultured Roseovarius sp.
CAGGCGGTTGCCGTCATTGCCCGGCTCGATGCCGTAGATGGTGCTGTCGAGCGCGTCGGCATGCGGGGCGATGGTGTCGAACGAGGTGATGCCGATCTCGGCGCCGGCGGCATTGGTCGCGAGCGTGTACTTGGCGCCCTGCAGGTTGGCGCGCACCGTGTCGACGGTGCCGGCCTCGCGGTAGGGGGCGATGTCGGCCTCCATCGTCGGCATCCAGTTGCCCAGGAATATGTCGATGTCGCCCTTGGCGAGCGAGGTATAGGTCACCGGCACCGACAGCACCTTGACGTCGGTGTCGTAGCCCAGCGCCTTGAGCACCGTGGTGGTGGCGGCGGTGGTGGCGGTGATGTCGGTCCAGCCGACGTCGGAAAAGCTGACGCTGTCGCAATCGGCCAGTGCCGGTGCCGCCGCCAGCCCCAGGGCCAGCGCGGCGATGGTCGTACGTATGGTCATGATCGGTTTCTCCCCTTGATTTCGGTGCGGGCGCGCGGGCCCGGTCGGGAAGGGGCCCGGGAGGCGTCTGCCCCCGGGCCCCCGGCGTCAGGATCGGCGGCGATCAGGCGAACCACCACCGTTCGACAAAGCGCATCCCGTCGACGTCCCAGTTCGAACTCATCTGTTCGGTATGCGCGACCCTGGTCGAATTGCCGAACACCCAGTTGGCGAACATCGGGATGATGACGCCGCCCTGGTTCGAGACGATGTCCTGCATCTCCCCGTACATCTGCCGGCGCTTGCCCTCGTCGAGCTCCGAGCGCGCCTTGACCATGAGATCGTCGAAGGTCTCGTTGCACCAGAAGCTGTCGTTCCACGACGCCCCGCACTTGTAGGCGGTCGCGAACATCTGGTCCTCGACCACGCGGCCCGACCAGTAGACGGCGACGAAATCCTTCTTCATCCAGACGTCGGACCAGTAGCCGTCGTTGGGCTCGCGCACGGGCTTGACGTTGATGCCCGCGGCGGCGGCCGAGTTCTGGTACAGAACCGCCGCGTCGACCGCGCCGACAAAGGCGGCATCGGCGGCCGACAGCGCGACGTCGACGCTGTCCACGCCGGCCTGCTTGAGATACCACTTGGCCTTGTCCGGGTCGTAGGTCTTCTGCTCCAGCTCGGAATTGAAAAACCGCTGGCCGCGCCCGATGGGATGGTCGTTGCCGACCGAGCCGTAGCCGAACAGGATCTTGTCCACCAGTTCCTGCCGGTTGACGCCGTATTTCAGCGCCTGGCGGACATTGTTGTCGTTGAAAGGCGCCTCGCGAGTGTCCATCGCAAAGGTATAGTGCTGCATCCCCGCGACCGAGTTGATCTGGATATCGGGGTTGCGCGCCAAGAGCGACACCGTCTTGAGATCCAGCCGGTCGGCGACATCGACGTCGCCGGCGACCAGCGCGGTGGTGCGCGCGTTCTGATCGACGATCGCGAACACCTCGGCGCTGTCGAACCAGGCGACATCGTCGCGCCAGTGGTTCGCGTTGCGCTCGAACGTCATCGACACGCCCGGGTTGAAATCCTTCAGCACATAGCTGCCGCAGCCGTCGCCCGAGCGCCAGTCTATGCCGTCGCCGTCCGCGGGGCAGATCGCGATGTGATAGTCGCTGAGAATGAAGGGGAAGTCGGCATTGCCGCCTTCGAGGGTAAAGACAACCGTGTCGTCGCCGTCGGCCGTCACGTCCTGGATCGGCGCCACGATCGGGCCGGCGGCCGAGGTCGAATCCTCGCCGCGGTGAAAGTTGATCGAGTTGATGACATCCTGCACCGTCACCGGCTTGCCGGAATGGAAGGTCACGCCCTGGCGTACATGGAAGCCGCCCGGCAGATCAAAGCCTCCCTCCCTCACGCCCTGGTGAGCGGGGGGGTGAGCAACGTCTCCTTCGCTTTCCGCGGGAACGAGCCGGTGCGGGAGGCGATGCACTCCGCATTCCTCTACCACGCTATCAAAGCAGGCATGGACATGGGCATCGTGAACCCCGGGCAGATCGCGGTGTATGAAGAAATCCCCCCGGAGCTGCGGCAATTGGTGGAAGACGTGCTCCTCAACCGCCGCCCCGACGCCACGGAACGGTTGGTGGCCTATGCGGAAACGGTCAAAAAAGAAGATAAAAAGGAAGTGGAAGACGCCGCCTGGCGTAAACTGCCGGTGGAAGAGCGCCTGAAGCACGCGCTC
>CAZNMK010000514.1:0-2154 GCA_964574045.1 uncultured Roseovarius sp.
CGTTCCTGCCCGTGACGCGAAGCCGCTTGCGGAGAACGGGACAACCAAAGGGAGTATGACATGAGATTGACGAAGATACTTCTCGCCTCTTCGGCGCTGGCCGTCTCGGCCGGGGCCGTCTCGGCCGAGGAAATGGCCGACTCGATGACGCTGGTGTCATGGGGCGGCGCCTATCAGAAAAGCCAGGTCAACGCCTACACCGAGCCCTACAAGGCGATGCATCCCGAAGTCGAGGTCGTCTGGGACGAGAGCTCGGCCGAGGCGGTGGCCAAGCTGCGGGCGATGGATGAGGCCGGCAACGTGACCTGGGATCTGGTCGACGTGGTGATCGCCGATGCCATGCGTCTGTGCGACGAGGGGCTGGCGATGGAAATCGACGCCGACGAGGTCCTGGCTCCGGCACCCGACGGCACGCCCGCGTCGGAGGATTTCGGCGATCTGCTGATGTCGGACTGCTTCATTCCGCAGATCGTCTATTCGATCGTCCATGGCTATCGCACCGATGTCGAGGAATGGAACGGCAGGACGCCGACCTCGGTCTGCGACGTTTTCGACCTCGAGAACTTTCCCGGCAAGCGCAGCATGTACAAGGCGCCGCTCTACAACATGGAGTGGTCGCTTCTGTGCGACGGCGTGCCCAAGGAGGATATCTATGACGTCCTGAGCACCGACGAGGGCGTCAGCCGCGCGCTGGCCAAGCTCGCCACGATCAAGGACCAGACCGTGTGGTGGAGCGCGGGCGCGGAAACGCCGCAATTGCTGGCCGATGGCGAGGTCGTGATCGGCAGCACCTATAACGGACGGCTCTTTTCGGTCATCGCCGAGCAGAACCAGCCGGTGGCGATGCTGTGGGACGGGCAGATCTTCGACCTCGACGGCTGGATCATCCCCGAGGGCCTTTCCGAGGACCGTCTCGCCCGCGTACTCGACTTCGTCAAGTTCGCCACCGATACCCAGCGGCTGGCGGATCAGGCCAAGTACATCTCCTATGGTCCGGCGCGCGCATCCTCGGCACCGCTGGTGGGCAAGCATGCCGAGCTCGGCATCGACATGGCCCCGCACATGCCGACCGATCCGGCCAACGCCAAGAACGTCATCTTGATGGACTTCCCGTGGTGGGCGGACCACCGCGACGATCTCGACGCCAAGTTCCAGGCGTGGCTGGCGCAGTAAGCGGCGGAACGGACGTTTGACGACGCGGGGGGGCGGCATGCCCGGCCCCCCGCCCCCGAAACAGGATTTCCGGCGAGGGCGAGATGAGCGACACCACCGACACCGGCCCGGTTCTGGCTGCAGACGGAACGCCGCTGAAGCGCAGCCTTCACCGTGCCCTGCGCGCGCAAAAGCTGCGGGCGCTGATGCTGATCGCGCCGCTTCTGATCTTTGTCCTCGTCACCTTCATCGCGCCGATCCTGGACATGTTGTTCAGGTCGGTCGAAAACCAGATCGTTTCCAATACCCTGCCCTATACGGTCGAGCGGCTGGCGGAATGGGATCCCGATACCGGCGATGTCCCCGGAGAGGCGGTATTCACGGCGCTTTACCAGGACTTGTTCCTGGCCGCCGAAAGCAAGCTGCACACCCGTCTTGGAACCCGGCTGAACTATGAACAGGTCGGCCTTTCGTCATTGTTCCGCGGCAGCGGCCGCGATGTCGACGATTTCGGCAAGGACCAGGTCAAGGCGCTCGAAAACCTGGACAAGAAGTGGAAGGACGCGGGTTTCTGGTACGCCCTCATGACCGGCGGCGGCGCCGCCGAGGGCGATGACCGGCTGCTGGCGGATCAGCGCGCGCGGCTGACCGCGCTGACGGGTAACGATTTCGGCGGCGACATCGGCTTCGTTCCCGGGCGAGAGATTGCCGCGCTGCTGCCGGAAACGGCGCGCGCCTATACCGCGTTCGCCCTCTTTGCCGCCGTCGAGGACGGGGATGTCGTCGCCGAGGAAAAACCGTGGGAGGCGGTCAAGGTCGCCCTCATCCGCGATCTCGAGGCGGGCGCCGATGTCGCCGGTTATGACGGGCCCGGCGCGGCAGAGCTGCGCGCGGCGCGGGACCTGGCGGCGGAGCTGCCGGATTTCGATTTCAGGCAGGCCTTTATCGACAGCGACCAGGCCTGGGGCGACCCCGAGACCTGGCGCACGATCCAGCTCTACA
>CAZNMK010000515.1:0-2149 GCA_964574045.1 uncultured Roseovarius sp.
GCGTCGTCCGCCACCGCGGTCAGCGTGCCGAAGCCCTCGGCATGCAGCTTTTCCACCGGCGTGCGGGCCTGAAGCTCGGGGTCGCCCAGCGGGCTGCCGGCGGCCCACGAGGTATCGTAGACGCGATCTTGGGCATAGTCGGCGATTTCGGCGATTTCGCCGGGGCCCTTGCCGGTGAACGGATACCAGTCGGCGATCATCGCTGTCTGGCGGTGGCCGATATCGAATTCCCGCGCGAACTGCCAGTCGGCCTTCCACTGGTAGATGGTCACCGGCTTGCCGGGCTCGCCCATCGCGAAATAGGGGATGCCGTCGGCCGGGTTGGCGGGAAATTCCAGCGCCACCGCATCGCGGAAATCGGCGACCTCGGCCAATTCGGTGTCGGCCGCCGCATCGGCCCATTCCAGCAGGATCGCCAGCCGCTCGGCGTCGTAGAGCGCGCGGATATCAAGCTGCGCGATCCCGGTCTCGTAGCGGCGCGGCTTCACCACGGCCTGCGGCGCCAGCGGCACCGGCAGCAGGTCGGATGCGTCCCAGGCCGGATCTTCGGGGTCGCCGGGCGCGCGGTCGACCGATTTCGCGATCAGCGAGGCTTTTTCCTGCGCCTGCGCCGCCCGTCCTCCGGCCACCAGCGCCACCGCGCCCGCGAGCGGCGACAACAGCACATTTCGTCGCATGAACTTCGTATCCCACAGGCTCATGGCCGCATCCTCCCTTCGGCGGAACCGTCCGCTGCCATCGCGGGGCAGGCGCCGCATGCATCGTCCTCGACGCGGTCGACCGAACCATCGTTGACAAACGGATCGGCGCGCCGTTCGATCCCCATCGCCGCCAGTTCCCGATCCAGGAACCGCTCGAGCAGGCGCGCGCACTCGGCGAACGGGCCGGTTCCGGTGCGCCGGCACAGACGGTGGGCAAAGCTGAACGCCCAGACCCCCAGATGGGCCTCGAGAAACGCCCGCTGGGCATCGCGGCAGAGCGTCTCGCGCTCGGGGCTGCCGGGCGGGGCTTCGGCCAGCGCCTGTTTCAGGCACAGGAATTCCATGAACTCGAGCTCCAGCGCCAGATGATCGGGGCGGTCCCTGACATCGCCGGACAGGCCCAGCCCGAAGGCGCGGTAGAACCCGGCGACATCGGCCAGCGTCTGGGTCTTTTCGAAGATATGCGCCTGGCCGTATTCGGCGCCGTAGGGCGGGCAATCCTTCGACATCGCGTGCCCGAAGACCGCCAGATGCGCCCGCCTGAGCCCGGCATCGTCGAGCGCAAGTAGCCCGGCGCAATCCGGTGCCTCCAGACCGAGCCGCGCCAGCGCCGCCTCGGTTGCCGGCCAGTCGCGCCGCAGCATCGCCATGCCGCCCGGGCGCGGATCGGCAAAGACCTGCGCCAGGAAGCGGTAGACCTCGGCCCGGGCGGCGGCGGGACGCGGGTCGGGCGTTGCCGCCTGGCCGCGGGCCTCAGATCGAGTTGTAGTGTTTGTCCGGGCGCTCATGGCGCGGCTCCTCGACCGTGACACGGGCGACCTCTCGGCCGTCCTGGCCGTAGCCGATCACCGTGTCGTTGTGGATTTCCCAGGGCTTGCCGTTCACCGTGCGTTCGAAGACCTTCTCGCCCTCTTCGATCTCGTAGCGGAAGACGATTGTCTGGCTGGCCCGGAACAGCTGCAGCACCGCCATCAATTCGCGCGAGGGGTGGCTGTAGGCCTCGATCGCGGCATCGACGCCGGGGCCGAACATCTGCCGCAGATAGGGGCGCGGCGCCCAGCGCGGCGGGATGTAATAGCCGTTGGGCTCGGTGCCGAACTGGGGATATAGCGGCAGCGCCACCCTGGCGACCTTTACCAGATAGTAGAGCGGGTTCTGCCGATCCTCGGCCCATTGCCCGTCCGCGCCGATCGCGACCAGCCCCTGCAGGCGGATCTTGCCCACGCAGGCGGTCATGCAGCGGGTCTCCATCGGCTGGCCGTCGGTCAGCGGGTCGGTGCCCTCGACGCGCGGGTAGCAGGCGATGCATTTCTCGCTCACGCGCGTGGTGGGGCGGAACATCGGCTTCTTGTAGGGGCATTGCTCCACGCATTTGCGGTAGCCGCGACAGCGTTTCTGGTCGATCAGCACGATGCCGTCCTCGTCGCGCTTGTAGATCGCGCCGCGCG
>CAZNMK010000516.1:0-2148 GCA_964574045.1 uncultured Roseovarius sp.
GCTGGTGGCTGAAAAAGACGATGCCGTAAAGCGTGCCCATGTAGCGCAGCCCGTAGATATGCGCGATGAGGCCCGAGGTCAGCGGGACGGTGGCCAGCCACAGCGCCCCCATCGACACCGAAAACAGCAGCACCGTCGCCGGCGTCATCGGCGTCAGGATGAACGCCGCCGAGACGATGGTGCGCAAGGTATAGATCGCCGCCAGCAGATACTTGCGGGGGAAACGGTTGCCCAGCCAGCCCGCGGTCAGCGTGCCGACGATATTGGCCAGCCCGATCACCGCGAGCGCCACCGCGCCCAGCGCCGATGTGGTGGTGACGCCCATCGAATGCAGCGCGCCGCCGGGCGCGATCGGGCCGCACATCTCGGTCACGAAGGCGGGGAAATGCGCGGTGACGAAGGCCAACTGATACCCGCAGGAGAAAAAGCCCAGAAAGATCAGCGTATAGGACGGGTCTCGGAAGGCACGGCGCAGGATGGTGCCCATGCTTTCCTCCAGCTCGGCGCGCGACACCGGTTCGGGTGCGCGCATCAGCGGCAGGGTCATCATCGTGGCCAGGACCGTGGCGGCGAAGACGACGAACACCATCTGCCAGCTCATCACCGACAACAGCGCCTCGGCCACCGGCGGGCCGACCACCTGCCCGGCCGACCCCGCCGCGGTGACGATGCCGAGGCTCATCGAACGGTTGGCGTCGGAACTGGCGCGCCCGACCACCGCCAGGATGACGCCAAAGCCGGTGCCGGCGATACCGAATCCCACCAGCACCTCGTAGAGCTGGTGCGCCTGCGGCGAGACCGCGAATGACGACAGCACCAGCCCGGCGGCATAGACCAGGGCACCCAGCACGATCGCTTTGCGGTCGCCGATCCGTTCGGCCACCGCGCCGAAAAGCGGCTGACCGAAGCCCCAGGCGAGGTTCTGGATGGCGATGGCCATCGAGAACTCGACCCTGAGCCAGCCGAACTCCTCGGCGATCGGTATCTGGAACATGCCGAAAGAGGCGCGGATACCGAAGGAGACCAGCAGGATGACACAGCCCGCGATCAGCACCGGGGTGAAAAGGGGGGCGGGTCTGGTCATCGCGGGCTCCTGCGGCGGCCGGGGCAGATTAGCCGCCGGGGCGGCGGCGTCAATTCGGAGGTTGTGACGGTTGCGATCATGGATCGTGACGGCCGTGCGCACGGGGTGCTTTTCTCCGGCGCCGGGCCGCGCTATGCGGGATCGGATGGAGACGCTGCCGGACCGATACGACCGCCTTGTGGCCGAGGGCGCGCTGACCCGCGACCCGGCCCAGGCCGCCGCGCTGTCCGAACTCGAGCGTATCCGCGCCGCGCTGGCGGCGCCGGCCCGGCGGGGCTGGCTGCGCAAGGCGCCGCCGCCGCCCGAGGGGCTCTATCTCTGGGGCGGGGTCGGGCGCGGCAAGTCGATGCTGATGGACCTCTTCGTCGATACGCTGCCGGTGCCGGCCCGGCGGGTGCATTTCCATGCCTTCATGCAGGAGATCCATGCCGGGATGCACGCCGCGCGTGCCCGCGGCATCGAGGACGCGCTGGCGCCGGTGGCGAAATCTGTCTCCGAACGGGTGCGGCTGCTGGCATTCGACGAAATGCAGATCGCCGACATCACCGATGCGATGATCGTGGGGCGGCTGTTCGAGGCGCTCTTTGCCGCCGGGGTGGTGGTGGTCACGACCTCGAACCGGGCGCCGGACGACCTTTACCGCAACGGGCTGAACCGCCAGCTGTTTTTGCCGTTCATCGACCTGCTCAAGGCGCGGATGACGGTGCACGAGATGGCCGGCCCGACCGATTACCGGCAGGACAGGCTGGCGGGGGCCGAGACCTGGTTCACCCCCGCCGACGCCGCCGCGCGGGCACGGGTCGAGGCCGTCTGGCAGGACCTGACCGGCGGCGCCGGCGCGCCGCATACCCTGGTCGTCAACAAGCGCGAGGTGACGATCCCGGCCTTTCACAACGGTGTCGCGCGGGCAGGGTTCTATGACCTGTGCGGCGCCGCGCTGGGGCCGGCGGACTATCTGGCGCTGGCGGCGGCGGTGCGGGTGCTGGTGCTGGAAAACGTCCCGCAGCTGTCGCGGTCGAACTTCAACGAGGCGAAGCGGTTCGTCACCCTGATCGACGCGCTGT
>CAZNMK010000517.1:0-1507 GCA_964574045.1 uncultured Roseovarius sp.
TAGCACGCCGAGGGGTCGTTGTTGGCGAGGCTGCCGCCGATGGTGCCGCGGTTGCGTACCGCCGGATCGCCGATATTGGCCGCGAGATGCGCCAGCGCCGGGTAGTGATCCTGCCGCGCCACCTGCGCATGGGGCGTGGCCGCGCCGATGCGGACGCTGCCGCCGTCGACCCGGATGCCCTGCAGCTCGGCGATGCCGGTGAGGCTCACCAGCTTGCCGGGGCTCGCCAGGCGCTGCTTGAGCGTCGGGATCAGCGTCTGCCCGCCGGCCAGAGGCTGCGCCTCGCCGCCCGAGAGCGCGGCGACCGCGTCGGCCAGGGTGGAGGGGCGCTCGAATTCGAATGCATACATCGTATCTTCCTCCTCAGCCCTGCATCGCCTGCCAGACCCGCGAGGGCGAAACGGGCATGTCGATATGATCGACCTTGTGCCCCCCGGACTGGAGTGCGTCGATCACCGCGTTGACCACCGCCGGCGGCGAGCCGATGGCGCCTGCCTCGCCGCAGCCCTTGACGCCCAGCGGGTTGTGGGTGCAGGGCGTGGCGCAGGAATGATCGACGGTGTAGAACGGCACGTCGCCCGCGCGCGGCATGGCGTAATCCATGTAGGAGCCGGTCACCAGCTGGCCGCTGTCGTCGTAGACGCAATGTTCCAGCAATGCCTGGCCGATGCCCTGGCCGATGCCGCCGTGAACCTGGCCGTCGACGATCATCGGGTTGACGATGTTGCCGAAATCGTCCGCGGCCGAGAACCGCTCGATCGTGACCTTGCCGGTCTCGGGGTCGACCTCGACCTCGGCCGCGTAGGCGCCGGCGGGATAGGTAAAGTTCGACGGGTCGTAGAACGCGGTCTCCTCGAGCCCCGGCTCGATCTCGTCGAGGGGATAGTTGTGCGGCACATAGGCCGCGAGCGTCACATCCCCCCAGGCGACCGACTTGTCGGTGCCCGCGACCGAGAACTTGCCGTCCTTCAGTTCGATATCGGCCTCGCTGGCCTCCATCAGGTGGGCGGCGATCCTGCGCGCCTTGTTGACGATCTTTTCGGTGGCGCGCACCATCGCCGAGCCGCCGACCGCCAGGCTGCGGGAACCATAGGTGCCCATGCCCATCGGTATCTTGGCGGTGTCGCCATGCACGATCTCGACCATGTTCGCGTCGATGCCGATCATTTCGGCCACGACCTGGGCGAAACTGGTCTCGTGCCCCTGCCCGTGGCTGTGCGAGCCGGTCAGCACCGTGATGCCGCCGGTGGCGTTCACCCGCACGGTGGCGCTCTCGTAAAGCCCGGCGCGCGCGCCGAGCTGCCCCACCAGCGACGACGGCGCGATGCCGCAGGCCTCGATATAGCAGTTGATGCCGAGGCCGCGCAGCTTTCCGCGCTTTTCGCTCTCGGCGCGGCGCGCGGCAAAGCCCGCGATGTCGGCGATCTCCTCGAGCTTGTCCATCGTGGCGACATAATCGCCGGTGTCGTATTCCACCGCCACGGGGGTGGCATAGGGGAACTCGGTG
>CAZNMK010000517.1:1517-2137 GCA_964574045.1 uncultured Roseovarius sp.
TTCTGCCGCCTCAGAGCGATCGGATCGAGCCCGAGCTCGCGCGCGGCCTTGTCGATCACCCGCTCGAGCTGAAAGCTCGCCTCGGGCCGCCCGGCGCCGCGATAGGCATCCACCGGCACGGTATTGGTAAAGACCGCCTTGACGTTGACGTAGATGTTGGGGGTCTTGTAGTTGCCGGCCATCAGCGTGCCGTGCAGGTAGGTCGGCACCGAGGGCGCGAAGGTCGACAGATACGCCCCCATGTTGGCCAGCGTATTCGTGCGGATGGCGACGAAGTTGTTGTCCTTGTCCAGCGCCAGCTCGATCTTCGTGACATGGTCGCGCCCCTGCGCGTCGGTGATGAACGCCTCCGACCGGCTGGCCGTCCACTTGACGGGGCGATTGAGCGCCTTGGCGGCGAAGGTCACGAACGCCTCTTCGGCATAGTGGAATATCTTGGAGCCGAAGCCGCCGCCGACATCGGGCGAAACCACCCGCAGCTTGTGCTCGGGGATGCCCAGCACGAAGGCGCCCATCAAGAGGCGGATGACATGCGGGTTCTGCGAGGTGGTGTAGAGCGTGCTTTCGTCGCTGGCGCGGTTGTAGTCGCCGAGCGCGACGCGCGGCTCCATCGCGTTGGC
>CAZNMK010000518.1:0-2136 GCA_964574045.1 uncultured Roseovarius sp.
ATCACCTGTAGTCCTGCCTCGTCTTGTTTTTATGGGCCGAGACTATCAGGTGCGAATCACCCTGTAAACGGCCAGAGTCAATGGATTTTCAGAATTTCAGCCGTAGCTGCACCGAACCCACAACCTGGCCCTCGCGCTGGGTTGCGAACTCTCGCCCCAGCCAGGTCAACCCGTAGAATACGCTGGTGCCGGCGCGGCTGCGCCAGTGCAGCCCGGCGCGGGCGCGGGCGCGGGTCTTGCGCAGGCGCACCGGCCCGGCGGGATAGAACTCGCTGTCGGCGACCCGGGCGATATCGGCCCCGAACATGGCCGAGAACCCGGAATAAGGGGTGCCGGCGACGGCGCTGAAACGCTGCCCGGTCACCGGCGCGCGCACCAGAAGCCCGCCCTGCCCGAAACGCCCCACGGTCAGATCGGCGCCCGCGCGCAGCAGCGTCTCGATGCCCGCGCGCGCCTCGACATAGGGGCGCAGGCGCACCGAGGGCCCAAGCGCGAACTCGCGCCCGGCCTCCACCACCAGCGTCGGGTATACGTCATTGCCGACCTGCGCCGCCTTGACCGCCGGCGAGGCGTCGCGCCCGCCCAGCACGTCGTGCAGCGCCTCCTGCATGTGGTCGAGCCCGGTCTGCGGGCCGGTCGCCACCAGGTCGGCGCCGACCGACCAGGCGATGGCGCCGGGCTGGAAATGGGTGTGCAGCCCGAACGACAGCGCCTGCCCGTAGCGCCGGTCGAGCGGCGCGGGCATAGCCGGATTCTCGGGCCCGACCACCTGCCCGTTCATGCGCAGTTCAAGAAGCGCGCCGAAGCTTCGCGGCAGCCCGCCCTGCCATTCCGGCGCCCAGACAAGGCTGGACGCGAAAGAGCCCGTGTGCCAGCGGTCATGGGTGTCGCCCAGCGAATCGTTCGTCACCAGCAGGCCGAACCCCTGCCGGGAACGTTCCCCGGCAGCCGCCGGCGAAGAAAGGACGATCAGCACGCACAGAGCGGCGAGAAGGCGGGACATCAGCGAACGGCTTCCCTTGTCAGCGCCCCCCGGCCGCAACACCCTAGCAGACGTGCGCGCCGCACGGCCACCGCCACGCCGGCGCCCCGCCGGCAGGCCGGGCATCTGTGGCGAATTGGCAGCACTCGCGCGTTCCTGGTGTCATGGCGGCGTGTCGCGCGCGCCTGAAGTCATCCCGCACCGCACGACAGACGGGCACAGACGGCGCCGCTCAGATCCCCACCCCCGGGTCGCCCCAGGTGTCCTTGAGGTGCTTGATGATCTGGTCGCGGGTCTGGCGGTAGGCGTTGAGCTTGGCCTCGCGGGTCTCGCCCAGCCCGGTGGGATCGAGGATCGGCCAGTAGACCACGTCGAGATGATAGAGCCGCGTCAGTTCCAGCGCCCTGCGCTGGCTCGCGGGGCTCAGCGCCACGACCAGATCGAACGACGACAGGTCGTCGCCCCACTCCTGCATCTCGTCGAAGCTGCGGCTGCGGTGGCGATCCAGCTCCACCCCGAGTTCGCGGCAGACGGCGATGGAAAAGCCGTCGATGTCCATGTCGCTCCTGACGCCCGCCGACTGGACATAGACGTCGGTGCCATAGAGGCGTTTCATGATCCCCTCGGCCATCGGCGAGCGGACGGCGTTGTGATCGCAGCAGAAAAGCACCGACTGGGGAAGCTCGCGCACCACCCGGTCAGCCCCCGAAATGCAGCACGCAGATGAGGGTGAAGAGCCGCCGCGCGGTATCGCTGTCGACCTCGGCCTTGCCCTCCAACCGTTCCTCCAGCACCCGCGCGCCTTCGTTGTGGATGCCGCGGCGGGCCATGTCGATGGTTTCGATCTGGCCGGGGGGCAGGCTCTTGACGGCGTCGAAATAGCTTTCGCAGATCGCCCAGTAATCCTTGACCACCTGCCGGAAGGGGCTGAGCGACAGGTGGAATTCGGCCGCCGGCTCGCCCGCCTCGGTACGGATGTCGAAGACAAGGCGCTTGTCGCGGATCGCCAGGCTCAGCCGGTAGGGGCCGTCGGGCGCGGCGCGGCCGTTGCGGCCCGGCAGCGCGAACGAGTTTTCCTCGATCAGGTCGAACATGGCGACCTTGCGCTCCTGCTCGATCTCGGGCGTCGGCGGCGGCAGGTTGGCGTCGTCGAG
>CAZNMK010000519.1:0-2124 GCA_964574045.1 uncultured Roseovarius sp.
CCAGCCTGTGGGAGGAAATGTGAGCGAGGCCGCCAGGGGCCACCTGGCGATGCTGGCGCTGTCGGCCCTGATCGCGGGGTCGTTCGCGCTGGGTGCGATGGCGGCGCCGCACATCGCGCCGACGGTGCTCAATGCGGTGCGGTTCGTGGCCGCCTCGGTCATTCTCGGGACATTCGCGCATCTGGCGGTCGGTATCCCGCGCGCCGCCTTTGCCGCGCCGTGGCGGTATCTGGTACTCGGCGGTTCGATGGGGCTCTATTTCGTGCTGATGTTCGAGGGGCTGAAGAACGCCCCGCCCGTGTCGTCGGCCGCGCGCTTTACCCGCACGGCATTGATGTCGGGCGCGTTCGGCTTCGTGCTGCTGCGGCAGGCGATGACGGCGCGCATGGCGCTGGCGCTGGCGGTCGGGGCGGGCGGGGCATTGTGGGTGATCTTCGGCGCCGACTGGCATGCGGCGCTGGGGTTCGAGCTGGGCCGCGGCGAGACGATCTACCTGCTGGGCTGCGTGGCGCATGCGTTTTACACGCCCATGGTGCGGCGGCTGAACCGCGGCGAGCGGCCGGTGGTGTTTTCCTTCGGCGTGTTGCTGGCGGCGGCGGCGCTGCTGACGGCGGCCGGCTGGAACGATCTGCGCGCCACCGACTGGGCGGCGCTGCCCGCAATCGTGTGGATCACCATCGCCTATACGGCGGTGGCGGCGACGGCGGTGACGTTCGTGCTGCTGCAATTCGCCAGCCTGCGCCTGCCCAGCGCCAAGGTCATGGCCTATACCTATCTGGTGACGGCATGGGTGATCCTGTGGCAGGCGGCGCTGGGCCACGGTCTGCCGCGGGTTCTGGTGATGGCGGGTGTGGCGATGACGGCGCTGGCATTGCTGATGCTGCTGAAGGACGAGCACCGGGGCTGAGCGCCCGCGATGGCGGGCGGCGGCGCTCAGACCAGCCCGGCATCGGCCAGTTCGGCGGCGACCACCTCGAAATCTATCGGCGTCGCGGCCTCGCTGGGGTGGGGGGTGGCGTCGGTCTTGGGCAGCACCGGCCGGATCAGCCGTACATCCGCATCGGCAAAGGCCTCGAGCTGGACCGTGAAGGCGTCGAAGACCTTGGGCCGGTGGCGGCGCTGGATCAGCCCGACCCGCGCCTCCCGCGGCAGCGCGAAGGCGGCGAGGTGAAAGGCCGACCCGTCGCCGCCGATGACGGTCCGGGCGGCCATGTAACGGGAGAGCTGTTCCTCGATGCTGTGGTCCTGGGGGTGGAACATCTCGTAGCCCGCGCGCGCCAGCAGCGTCTCTATCCGTTCCTCGTCGTGGACCCGCTTTTCGTGCTGCCGCAGGCCGGAGCGCGAGATATAGAGCTTTTCCGGGCCGTCGGGGCGTATGTGCCGGGCGATGCGGCCGCGGATTTCGTTGCGGAACACCTCGGTGCCGGCGATCCAGCCCAGGGGCCCGAAACCGGGCGAGGGCAGCAGCAGGGTCTCGAAGCGCGTCGGATATTCGGCGATGTGCACCGGCAGGTCCGCGCTCAGCAGCTTGAGAAAGGGCCCGTAGCGGCGCGCCAGCGCGACCGAGAAATCCATTCCGTGCTTGGGGACGATGACGATGCCGTCGAGTTCGTCGCGATAGGCGCCGACAGCCCAGAGCCGGATCAGCGTTTCCACCAGAAGGTGGCCGAAATGGTGCCGCCCGATACCGGCGAACAGCCAGCGGCCGGGAACGGCCTCGGCCACCGGGATTTCATCCAGCCCGGGCACGCCCGACAGACGTGCGCCCGACAGCAGCGTGCGCGACAGCGGCCGGAACGCGCCATCGGCGCGAAAGACGCCGCAGGTGCAGTCGGGGCCGGGCTCCATCGGCATGACCAGCGCCATCTGCAGCCGCTCGACCACCGGCGGCGGCAACCGCTCGGGCGTGACCGGCACCGGATCAGCCGTCATGGTCGAGCTCCGCCGCCAGGAAGCGTTCGAAGGCGTCGAGGTTCACCGCCTCGAACTGGCCGAAGCTCTGCATCCAGACGCTGGCGTCGCGCAGCGCGTCGGGTTCCAGCTTGCACCACTTGACCCGCCCGCGCCGTTCCTGGCTGATCAGCCCGGCGCGGGTGAGAATGGAAAGGTGCTTGGAGATCGCCG
>CAZNMK010000520.1:0-2123 GCA_964574045.1 uncultured Roseovarius sp.
ATGCCCGGCCCGCAAGCGGGCCGGACGGATTGAATTCGATTGGATGCAACACGCCTAGCCTGCAGCGAATAACGTCGGGAATCGCCAGATGAAACTGCTCTATTCCGGGGCATCGCCCTTTGCCCGCAAGGTGCGGGTGCTCCTGCATGAAATCGGACAGACAGGCGCGGTCGAACCGGTCGAGGTCACGACCGGGCTGATGCAGACCGACCCGCATGTCGCCGCCGCCAACCCGGCGGGCAAGATACCGGCGCTCATTCGCGACGATGGGCCCGCGATCCATGACAGCCGGGTGATCTGCCGCTATCTCGACGACCGCTTCGGCGCGGGCCTCTACCCCGCCGGCAGCCTGTGGCAGACGCTGACGCTGGAGGCGACGGCGGATGCGATCGTGGAGGCGGCGCTGCTGATCGTCTACGAATATCGCTTCCGCTCGCCGGAGCATGTGCTCGAAACCTGGGTCAAGGCCCAGTTCGCCAAGGTCGAGCGCTGCGTCCGCGCGGCGAACGAGAACTGGATGGGTCATCTCGACGGGCCGCTCGACATGGGCCAGATCGCCATGGGCTGCGCGCTGGGCTATCTTGATCTGCGCCATCCCGACCGCAACTGGCGCGAGGGCAACGGCGCGCTCGACGACTGGTACGCGGCGTTCTCCGAGCGCGACAGCATGCGCGCGACGGCGCCGGAATAGCAGCCCCCGCGCCCGCTCAGAAACTGTAGCTCACCCCGAAATTCACCGCGTGGGTGACGATCTCGGTCCCGAGCTTGCCCGGCAACTGCCCCGGCACGGTCGGGTCGGGGTCGAGCGTGATGTCGTTGTCCGACCAGGTGATCTGATATTCGCCGAACAGGGCCCAGCGCTCGTTGAGATCGTATTTCATCCCGGCGATTCCGCGCAGGGCAAGCCCGGTCAGTTCGTAGCCGAAGGTGCGGCCGGCCGCCCCGATGACCTGCGCGTCGACATGCGGCACCGCGATGCCGATGCCGCCGCCCAGATAGGGCGTCAGGCCGACGCTGTCGAAGGCGCCGGGCCAGCGCTTCATCGCGTTGGCGGTGATGATGTTGTGCCCGTCCGACAGCTCCAGCCGGCTCAGGCCCAGTGCCGCCAGATCGACGGCCGAGGCATAGGCCTTGGTATGGGTGCCCTCGATGCCGAAGCCGAAGTCGCGCGCCGTCCACCAGATCGCGCGGCCGCCGTAATAGATCGGTGCATCGAAGGGATTGGCCTTCCAGTCGAACTTGCGGGCAAAGGGTGCGCCGCCGGGCAGGGTGCCGCTGCCGGTGCTGCCGGAAACCCCCTGCCAGCCCAGGTAGAGGCTCAGTTCCATCTCGGCCGATGCCGGGGCGGCGGTGAGCAGGAGTGCGGCAAGCGCGGCCTTCAGGTTGCGGATCATGGTGTCGATGCCCCGGCTCAAAGGTGAATCCGGCCCTCATTATACCCTGCCGCCACGACCCACAAGCGCGACACAACCACACCTTTGCACAATCGCGGCGAATGTGTACTGGACGCACCGCGTCCGCCCCGCTAAACAGCGGATCGGAAACGTATAGGGCGCCGCCACCGACCTGGCGGCGTCTTGCAAGTGAGAACCGGGCCGGTTGCGGCCCGAGAACGGAGAATACCTCGTGTCCCACGCAGAAGATCACGAAGGCACCCGTAGGGATTTCCTCTACTACGCCACCGCCGGTGTCGGTGCCGTCACAACCGGGGCGGCGGTCTGGCCGCTCATCGACCAGATGAACCCCTCGGCCGACGTTCAGGCGCTCAGCTCGATCCGGGTCGATGTCTCGGGCGTCGAACCCGGTACGCAGCTTACGGTCAAGTGGCTGGGCAAGCCCGTATTCATCCGCCGCCGCACCGAGCAAGAGATCGAGGCCGCCCGTGCCGTCGAACTCTCCGAACTGGTCGATGCGAATGCGCAGAACCGCAACGACATGTCGCTCGATGCCTCCGACGAGAACCGCACGCTGGACGAGGCCGGCGAATGGCTGGTCATGATCGGCGTCTGCACCCACCTGGGCTGCGTGCCGATCGGCAATGCCGGCGACTATGCGCTCGATGGCGGCGTCGGCGGCTGGTTCTGCCCCTGCCACGGCTCGCACTACGATACCTCGGGCCGCAT